>NZ_NCVG01000020.1:0-203473 GCF_002096835.1 Streptococcus mitis
CTTCGAAAATCTCTTCAAACCACGTCAGCTTCGCCTTGCCGTAGGTATATGTTACTGACTTCGTCAGTTCTATCTGCAACCTCAAAACACTGTTTTGAGTAGCCTGTGGCTAGCTTCCTAGTTTGCTATTTGATTTTCATTGAGTATTATCATCTGATGTTTATCAAACAATCTACCAATTAAGCTTCTTCGTCTTCTTTACGACGACGGCCTGCAAGACCAAGACCAAGTAATGCACTTGCGGCCGCTACTACCATAGATACTACAGAATCTACTGTACCTGTGTTTGGCAATTCTTTAGCGACTGTACGCACACTTGCTTGTGCTGATGCTATGTGACCAGCGTTAACTGCTGCTTGAGTAGTAGTTGGAGCTACAGCTGGTGTTTGAGCAGCTTGGTCGTTAGTTGGAGTTGCATGATCAGTTGATAGAGCAACTTTCGCCATGAAGTCTTCGATACGTTTAATCATTGCATCCACTTCTGCTTGACTTGTGTCTGCATTAGCAAATACTTTCTTAGCATCTGCTGATAATGCATTCGCTTCTTTTGCAGTTTCTGCATCAAGCTTAGCTGATTCTTGGATGATTAGTTCATCTAATTGACGAATAGCACCTTCTAACTTCGCTTTATCCACTTTTGCATCAGTGTTAGTTGATCCGTTATTTCTGCCATAATCTGGAAGAGAAGTTTCTGGTTTAGACTCCCCACTTTGTGAAGCAACAACTATAACCGGTACTTTTACAGTTATTTCTTTTCCATCTGCTAATCTTAAAGTTACTTTAGCAAACTTTCTACCTAATGTAGTTGTATCAGGTAAGTCTATGCTAATGACCGTAATACTCTCTGGTAAGTTTAGTTTAGCAATGATATCAGCTTGACGAATCGCTTCACCACGTTCAACTGTTACTACTCCAGTAATAGATGATTGAATGAATGCTCCAAGGTCAAAAGATGGTCGTTCATAAACTAATGAATCTTGATCCATTTGGTATAGGAATGTACGTAAAGCTTTATCTAGTTCAGCTTCAGTTGTCGCTTTATCAATGGCAACTGTTGCATCTTTTGCTTCTTTAGCTACTTTGACTTTTTCTTCTGTCTTTTGTTCTGGCGTTAAGCTTGTACTAGTTTCAATAGCATCCGTCGCTGTTTTAGCGGCATCAGCAATTTCTTTTTTAGCAGCTTCTCTGTCAAGATCCTTCAACAATTTTGCAGCTTTATCTAATTCTGCTTTTACTGCATCTACTTTTGCTTGTGCTGCTTTAGCTTCTTCTTTAGTCGCATTATTTTCTTTTGCTAAAACTTTTTCAGCTTCAGTTTTTGCTGCTTCTAATTGTGTTTTTAACGCTTCAAATTTTGTATTATAGGCATCAATACTATTTGGTGTTTTACCTCTTGTATCTGCTTTTTTCAATGCTTCAGAATCTGCTTTTAATTTAGCTTTTTCGTCTGCTGTGGCTGCTTCTACTAATTTACTTTTAGCATCATCTAGCACTGCTTTGGCTGCATTTACTTTTGTTAGAGCATTCGCAACATCTTCAGTTGTTGAATTCACATCAGCAATCACGCCTTCTGCTTCTTTTACTACTGCTTCTGCTGCTGTTTTAGCTTCATTGTATTTGTCAGCAGACTCTGTTGTCTTGCCGTCTGTAACGTTTGTCGCTTCTGTTGCTGTTTTTAATTCGTTTTTAGCTGCTTCTAATCCTTCTGTATTACCTTTATCTTTTAATAAGGCTACAGCTTTATCTAATTCTGCTTTTACTGCATCTACTTTTGCTTGTGCTGCTTTAGCTTCTTCTTTAGTCGCATTATTTTCTTTTGCTAAAACTTTTTCAGCTTCAGTTTTTGCTGCTTCTAATTGTGTTTTTAACGCTTCAAATTTTGTATTATAGGCATCAATACTATTTGGTGTTTTACCTCTTGTATCTGCTTTTTTCAATGCTTCAGAATCTGCTTTTAATTTAGCTTTTTCGTCTGCTGTGGCTGCTGCGATTAATCCATCTTTGGCTCGTTGTAAAGCTTTTTGTTTGGCATTAACTGTTTCTAAAGTATCTCTAACCTCTGCTACAGTTGCATTTTCATTATCAATAACTGTTTTTGCTGCTTCAATCGCTTTAATAGCTTCTTGTTTTGCTGCATTATAAGCAGTAGCAGTATCTTGAGTCTTCCCTGGTGTTGGATCTTCGTTCACTAAACCATCAAGTAAAGTTTTTGACTCTATTAAACCTGTTTTATCAACTCTTAATGCCAATTGTTTCGACAAAGTTGACTCTAAAGCTTCTTTATATTCTGCTGTCTTCTTAACATCCGTACTCGTTACAAGTGTCTTAACTTTTTCTAATTCTGCTAAATACGCAGCTTTTGTTTCATTTGTCTTTCCATCTACATCTGCTGTTTCAGTTGCTTTTAACTTATCATAAATACGAGATAATAATTTTTTTGCGATTGCACCAGTATCTTGATTAATATTGAAGTCTAAACCGGTAACTGGTAAAGCGTATGCCTCATAGTTCGAATGATAATCTAGACCCAATCTCCCGTTATCAGCTGTGCTAATCCTAACTTTATATAACCTTGCTCCTTCTGGTAAAATAATGTTTTTAGCAGTAAATAACCCACCTGTTGCATAAGGTTTGTAAACATCCTTTGCAAACTCTTCTAAGGCAGCCTCTTTATTGTTTTTTGGTATATTAAACGATGGCTTTATTGAAATACTATCCTTTGCGGGAGTTACTTTCATAACATCATTATCTGCGGCAACTGACGGATCAAATGATGTGTCATATACTTTGGTTTCAACATTATGACTATCAATACTAAATACTTCAACCTTATACTTAGCCCTAGTACTACCCGATTTATGATCTAAGTGTCCGCTAAATCCTGTTTTAAAATTTAAATCTACATTGGTTTGTTTATCTGATGAATATACTTTAAAAGTTTTTTCAATTCCATTATACCCTTTTACGGCTTTTGACGTATGTTCTGCAAATGTTCCATCATTATCTAACCATGCAACACTATCAAATGATTCCTTTGTTTTTGTAGCTCGAGTTCTTACTTCTGATAGAAACAACATATATTTACTATTTCTATCAAACGATTGTTCTCCAATATACGCTGCTGCCCGATCTCCTAAAATATTCATAGTTTCAACCGGAAATACTCCTTTGTCAGTTACTCTAGCTATAGCAAACTTCCCTGCACTTCCATCTTCTTGTTTTACTGCTTTCCAGCCACCAAATTCAGTAATTTCAGCAACGCTTCCAGCTGTAACTCTTTTTTCAGCCCCTAAAGTATTCATATCTTGTACTTTTTTATTATTCTCAATATAGTTAGGCAATGTTTTTAATTTATCAGTTAAAGTAGCCAAATCAGCATTCTCTGCAGGTGCTTCATACGTTTGATTCGCATACAGGTCATCATTTGTAGTGGTCCCATCTGTTCGGAATGGATTGTTTCTATCTAGGGCTTGTCTATTACGTGGATCATGTTGTCCTGAGTTTGCGATAGAGTTGGTTCCTGTAGCTTTCTCAGTATTGCTTGCTTTCTTACCGACAGTCGCTTTTCCTTCTGTGGTATCTAGTTTAGGACTTTCCACTTGCGCTTTAGGCTTATTACGTAAACCGCTGCTAGCTGTCATAAGAAGTTTTCTGTAAGCTTTTGTTAACTCCTCTTGACTTGTGGCTGTTGTTAGGGCAAGTTTTGCTAATTCTAAATGTTCTTTAAGGGTTGCGACACTTTCATCTGTCTTAGTCGCATAGCTACCTGAGGCTAATTTAGCATCAATTTCTGCTACGTAATCTTCCAGCTGTTTTTTATCCAAGGTAGGTCTAGCCTTTTCTTCTACTTCTTCTGTTGATGGAGTAGAAGATGACCTATCAGTCTTGTTACCAGCTTCTGTTGCTGAAACACTAGACGACGCTACTGATGAACCGCTTACATCAGTAGGTGTTGGAGTACTTGTCTCTTCTTGACCTTTCGGAGCAGTAGTCTCACTGCTACCAGAATTTCCATCCAACTGACTGACTACTGGAGTCGCCCCGTAGGTTACATTCTGGACATCTGGGTCTTTCAATGGTGAGCTTTGAGTTTCTTCATTGGTTGAGGGTACACCTTGCTCTGTGGCAGACACTGCCCCATTTCCTGGAAACATGAACAAGGCTGCTACTGCAACACTAGCAGCACCAAAACTAACCTTACGAATCGAAAACCGCAAGCGCTTTTCTCTATCTTCATTACCTTTATAAAACATATATCATTTTGCTCCTTTTCCGATAATTATCGGTTAATATACAATGGAAGGACAAATAAAAAGCCCCCCCCTAAAATATTTATGCATATTTTAGACTGACTTAACTCATTATACTCCTTTTCATTTTATAAATCAAACATTGTGAACTTAGCTTGATATGATACGGTTTATGCATAACTTCTCAAAGTAACTTCCACTTACCTAACCGAAGTGGAAATTAGTCTAAAACGGATTTTTATGGTGGAATTAAGTCTGAGACGTTTGAGTTAGAAATGAGGTCTACTATGACAAAACATAAACACCTTACCCTTTCAGACCGCAATGATATCCAATTGGGCTTAGAGCGCGGTGAAACCTTCAAAGCTATCGGGCAACTTATTCTAATCATTTTGCTTACAAAAGCGATGAAATCAAGCATGATTAAAACCAGTGGAACTTACCCTGACACGGATTTCCACTGGTTTTTAGGATTTTTATCAGACTAACTTCCACTTGGATTAGCGGTGGAACTTAGTTTGGGAATTTACCATTTTTTCTTCCATTTATACAAGAGTTGAAAGCGTTCAATAGAACATTGCTTTTTTATTTTTCGAGTAAGCTAAGCGCTTCAGCATCTGCGATGATGGTTACATCAGAGTGATTTTGGAGGCTACTTGCAGGTAGGTTCTCAGTCACTGGGCCAGATACTGTTCCGGCAATGGCTTCTGCTTTCGACTCACCGTAAGCAAAGAGAATAATAGACTTGGCATCCAAAATGTTTTTAATCCCCATTGAAATAGCTTGGGTTGGGACGTCTTCAATCTTGTCAAAGAAGCGCGCATTGGCTTCAATAGTAGACTGGTCCAGTTCAACTAGATGCGTTTGACTGTCAAAAGGAGTACCAGGTTCATTAAATCCAATATGTCCATTGCGACCAATTCCCAAGATTTGTAAATCAACAGGATGGTCAGCCAAAATTTGATTGTAGCGTTCAACTTCAGCTTCAGCATGATCCTTAACACCACGAGGCAAAAAACTTTCTTTAAATGGTTTTTGGTTGAACAAGTTTTCTTGCATGAAGTAACGATAAGACTGTGGGTTGTCCCCATCTAGCCCTACATACTCATCAAGGTTGACACTGGTTAGATTTGAAAAATCAAGGTCACTCTCAACAATTTCCTTGTAAAATTCAAGTGGGCTGCTTCCTGTCGCAAGTCCTAGGGTTTGAGCTCCATTGGCCAATTTTTCCTTCAAAATCTCAAAAGCAACTTTTCCACCTTCGATTTGGTTTTCAACTTTAATAACTTTCATCTTTTCATCCTCCATTTCTGTCTATATTTATTATATGGTATAGACCAATTTTTGTCAAGTGAAAACGATTTAATTTTCAAAAAAAGAGCGACTATACTTGAAACATGTTATAATGGATAAGATTAGAACTTAGAAAGAATGAACAGAAATATGAATACAGCTGATTTTGATTTCCACTTGCCTGAGGAATTGATTGCCCAAACACCCCTTGAAAAACGAGATGCCTCTAAACTCCTTATCGTCAATCGTGAGACGGGAGAAATGCAGGATAAACACTTCCACTCTATTATTGATATGCTGGAACCTGGTGATGCTCTTGTCATGAACGATACCCGCGTTCTCCCTGCCCGCCTCTATGGTCAAAAGGAAGAAACTGGAGGTCATGTGGAACTGCTCCTACTCAAAAACATTAGTGGTGATGAGTGGGAAGTTCTGGCTAAACCTGCCAAACGCCTCAAGGTCGGTACTCGTGTCAACTTTGGTGATGGCCGTCTCAGCGCTATCGTTACGGAAGAATTGACTCACGGGGGCCGCATTGTCCGCTTTGAATACCAAGGAATTTTCCTAGAAGTCTTGGAAAGTCTGGGAGAAATGCCGCTACCACCTTATATCCACGAAAAATTGGATGACCGTGAACGCTATCAAACGGTCTACGCCAAGGAAAGCGGCTCTGCTGCTGCACCGACTGCTGGTCTTCACTTCACCAAAGAACTACTGGCAGAAATCCAAGCTAAGGGTGTTCATCTAGTCTATCTGACTCTTCATGTCGGACTCGGAACCTTTAGACCTGTTTCTGTGGATAATCTGGAAGAACACGAAATGCACTCAGAATTCTACCAACTTTCTGAAGAAGCTGCTGCCACTCTTCGCTCTGTTAAAGAAAACGGTGGTCGTGTCATCGCTGTCGGAACCACTTCTATCCGCACCTTGGAAACTATTGGTTCCAAGTTTGATGGGCAAATCCAAGCAGATTCTGGCTGGACCAATATCTTTATCAAACCTGGCTATGAATGGAAGGTCGTGGATGCCTTCTCAACCAACTTCCACCTGCCAAAATCAACTCTGGTCATGTTGGTTTCTGCCTTTGCAGGCCGTGAATTAGTCTTAGATGCCTACCACCATGCCATCCAAGAACACTACCGCTTCTTTAGTTTTGGTGATGCCATGTTTATCTATTAATTTTTACAATCAAAAAAGCGCATATTATCAAGGTTTTATAAAGCCTGATAATATGCGTTTTGTAATGGATAAAAAATGAGTTAATTTATTCTAAAGCTCGGATCTTTCAAACTCTGAACACTGGCATTGATAACCGCGCCGACAATCAAAATCTTAGCGATGAGAATAAACCAGAACATCATGACCACCACTACGACGGAACTGAAAAAACGCACGTCCACTAGGTGATTGACATAATTGTTAACATAGACTGAAAAGATATTGAGTAGTAAGACCAGGGTCAACAAGACAAAGGCACTACCTGGCAATACAGAGCGAATCCTTCGCACCTTAACATTGGGTAGAAAATAGTAGAGCATGACCAGGATGGCAAAAATCAAGGCATAGACCAAAGGGCCTGTTAGGTCTTGCAGATAATCAAAAAGAGGACTATCCGATTTCCAATAGCTTTTGACAAGGTTGAGGAGCATACGGCCAAAGACACTCAAAAACAGAGCTAAAGCAAAGAGAATCTGCAAGCCAAAACTGACAAACAAACTCATGAGTTGATGGGAAATCATTCCACGATTTTTTGATACTCCGTAAGCTTTATTAAAGGCTTTCTGCAGGAAATTCATAGATTTTGAAAAGGTCCAGAGGGCTGACAAAACCGCAAAACTCAATAAACCCGTTGACGGTTGGGTCAGCACTTCTGTAATGATCTTTGCGACCACATCATACATGGTATCCGGCAAGAATTCATTGACAACCTTTAAAAAATTAGAAACTGGAATCTGAAAATATGGGAGGATATTAACTACCACCAAAAGCAGGGGAAAAATCGAAATCAACCAATAGTAGGCTACTGCGACACTGGTTAACTCACTATCTGATGCTTGATAATAATGCAAAAAAGCTTTTAATAAGGGCTTATCTATCAGCTCTTTCCACCACTTCTTCATATCATACTCCTTCACTTATAATCTTGATTAATTTCTTCTTACCAATTCCATCATATCATAAGGCAGGGTATTGGCAGCTTCCTTCAAGGAATAGTTCTCTAGGTTATTTACATTTTGTCGTAACTTCTTGGCATACTTGGTCGTAATCAATCGTTTTTCTTCGTATTCGAAAATCAACTTGCGCTCCAGATAATAGCCTCTCAGCATTTCATCGATATTGTTGGGTTTGACACGATTGATAACCCGTTCGACAAAGGCACCACTGGTGATAATAGCTGTTTCTCTGAGACGAGAATCCTGCATGAAACTGATCAAAGAACTCTTATAAACCCCTTTTAGGTTCTCCAGACTTTCGATAATCATCTCTGTATTTTCTAGATAGAGCTCTGCAATTTGATCATAGTCAAGGGCTCTGAGTTTCTGTGATTCTTCATTTTTCCAACTGCGGAAGGTCTTGCCAAAGGTAAAGACTTCGTGAAGGAGAAAACGTAAAATCCGCAAGGAAACAAGGAAATAATAGGTCAAACGTGAAGCAAACTTACGATTGATACTTTGCTCCATGTTTTTCAAGTAACGTTGGTAGACTCGATAAGCACGCTCACTCATCTTGCCTTCTTCGTAAGCCTGTTCTAAACCATCACTTTCAATACTGAGGATAAGAAGTTTCAAGGCCTCCCAGTCTTCTTGAGCCCCCTTATTTTCTTGACTCAAGATAAGATTCTCTATTCGTCCATGGTAATTGTCAATGGCTGCATAGAGGGGGAGCTTATTTCTGGTATCTTCCAACTCTTTTTCCAACTCTATCGTTACTTCATTCAAAATGCCAATATGCATGAGATAGTCCTTACTTTCTTCCTGTTCATCAGAAAGATGAGGCAAGACTACGAGGCCTGTTAAAAAGCTTACAAGCGTCACACCTGCGACAAGGAAAAGCAAGAGAGGATACTCCTGTTCTAGATTACTTGGTATCAGAAGGATCGTAGCAATCGACACGGTTCCCTTAACACCTGAGAAAGTCAAAAGAAGCATGTCCTTCATATACTTATTCAGTTTTTTCTTGAGACGTCTAGTCCTATAGGCATAATAGCTATAAATCATGACAAAACGAATGGCAAAGAGGACAAAGGTAAGGGCTATAAGAGATACCAATAAAAGTAAGGGATTATAGATTGGATTGGTCAAGATAGGTTCTGCTATCATTTCCAACTCCATCCCTAAAATCACAAAGACAGAACCGTTTAGCATAAAATTCACTGTATGCCAGACCGTCTCGGTCACCGTATCCACCTGGGCTTCAAGGAGCGTAATTTTCTTAAAACGGCTTGCCTTTAAAATCCCAGCAACTACAACGGCAATAATCCCTGAAACGTGGACTTCTTCTGCCAGGAAGAAGGTTACCAAGGGCAAACTCAATTCTAATAAAAGTTCGCTGGCAATATCCGTTGCTCGTACACTAAGTAAAAAACTATGGAGGAAACGGTTGGTCATGGCTGTTAAAAAGCCAATCAAAAAACCGCCTAGGATTGAAAAGATGAGCGAACTACTCGCTTGCCCAAGGGAAAAGGCCCCAGTTGTCCAAACTGTCAAAGCTACCTGAAAGGCAACCAAGCCAGAAGCATCATTCAAGAGTCCTTCACCCTTAAGGATATTGGACACGCGCTTAGGAAAGCTAAACCGCTCCGAAAGAGAGGCAAAGGCTACCAAGTCCGTAGGGCCAAGTGCCGCCCCAACAGCCAAGCAAGCCGCCAAGGGAAGACTGAGCCAAAGAAGATGGGACAAGCCACCCAAACTCAGGGTCGAGATGAAAATCACTGGAAATATGAGATAAACAATGATTCGCCAGTGTTTTAAAATAGCCGTAATATCTGCTTCCTCCGACTCTCGGAAAAGCAAGGGCCCGATAACCAGTGCCAAAAACAACTCCGTATTGAGGTGAAAGTCGGTATTGGGTAAAAAAAGACCAATCACGATTCCCAAAAGAATCTGCACCAAAGGGAGAGGCAAAAAGGGCAGGAGCTTATTGGTTGTACTTGAGACAATCAAGACCAGTAAAAATAGGATAAGGTAAATCAGTAATTCCACGGACTTCCTCCTTAATTTTTTTTACAACAGGATTCAAATATCTCCTTCTGCTCTTTGATTTTTTGATCAATCTTGGAACAATCCTTGTGCTCAATTTTTCTCTGGCACCGTTCCATCTCAAGAGCAACTAATTTTTTCTTGATTTTAAGCATTTTTTTGCTCATGTGTGCTTGGTCTAACACACCCACCGCTCGTTCGTGTTGGGTTGATTCAACAAAATTCTGGCGCATGGCATCCAGCTTTTCACGTAGGTATTGTTTATCCATGTCTATATCTCTCTAATTTTTCAATCATCACTAAAAATGGTGGGTTGTTTACTTGGTTTAAAGTTCGGTAAATGGCAGCTGTGTACTCTTGTTGGTTCAACTGGCTAACAAAATCCAAGACAGCATCCCTCTCTAGATCGCCTCCTTCATGACCATAGTAGATCATGATAGCAATCCGTCCACCTTTGACAAGCAAATGACACAGCTTTTCTAATGCTTCAATAGTCGTCTGAGGTTGGGTAATGACAGATTTATCAGCTGACGGTAAATAGCCCAGATTAAAAATCCCTGCCTTGGCTTCTGTCACAAACTGGTCCAGTGTCTCATGGCCTTGCAAGATTAACTGGGCATTTGTCATTCCAGCTTGGTTCAAACGCTCTTGCGTCTTTTCCAAGGCTTGCTCCTGAATATCAAAGGCATATACTTGCTTGGCTAGCTTGGCTAAAAAAAGCGTGTCATGGCCATTTCCCATAGTCGCATCCACTACGATATCATCCTGAGTTACAACCTCAGCCAAAAAATCATGTGCCAGTTCAAGTGGTCTTTTCATTTTCAAACTCCTGTTTTACAGCCTTGCATCCTTGAACACTTCCACGACGTCGCATCTCCATCTCAATACTATTTAGAACTTCCCATTTATTGAGGCTCCACATAGGACCAATCAGCATATCTCTAGGTGCATCTCCTGTGATGCGATGGATGACGATATGTTTGGGAATGATTTCCAGTTGGTCACAGATGACCTTAACATATTCGTCCTGGCTCATCAGTTGTAAACGTCCCTCGTGGTAATCTCGTTGCATACGCGTATTGGTCATCAGGTGAAGCAAGTGCAGTTTAATTCCTTGAATATCGTTATCCGTAACACAGCGGCGGACATTTTCAATCATCATCTCATGGGTTTCACCAGGAAGTCCATTGATCAGATGGGAAACAATCTCAATCTTTGGATACTTTCTCAAACGCTTGACCGTTTCCACGTACAACTCATAGGAGTGGGCACGGTTAATCAAATCAGAGGTTGTTTCATAAGTGGTCTGCAAGCCCAATTCAACCGTCACATGCATGCGCTCCGATAACTCAGCCAAATATTCGATGGTTTCGTCTGGTAAACAGTCTGGGCGCGTTCCGATATTGATTCCTACTACACCTGGCTCATTGATAGCCTGCTCATAGCGCTCCCGAATCACTTCCACCTTTTCATGGGTGTTGGTAAAATTTTGAAAATAAACCAGATACTTCTGGACCTCTGGCCACTTACGGTGCATAAAGTCAATTTCCTTATAAAATTGCTCACGGATAGGCGCGTCCGGTGCTACGATAGCATCTCCAGAACCTGAAACCGTACAAAAAGTACAGCCTCCATGAGCCACAGTCCCATCACGATTGGGACAGTCAAACCCCGCATCAATAGGGACTTTAAAAGTCTTTTCTCCAAAAAGTTTTCGATAATAATCATTCAAGGTATTATAAGATTTCATAACCTTCATTATAACAAAAAACACTCACAATCTCAAAAGCCTGACTTTACTATAAATTCCTCTGTTTCTCGTTTCCATTAGCGATTTTTTATGATACAATATGGGTATGATTTTAATGAAATTAGCCTCTATTTTATTATTGATACTGACCTTAGTCGTTTGCATTATCATAACCAAACTTTTTAGATTAAAAAAACTAGGCCGAAACTTTGCGGATTTGGCCTTTCCAGTCTTGATATTTGAGTATTATCTTATTACGTCTAAAACCTTTACCCATAATTTCCTCCCTAGACTGGGGCTAGTCCTCTCACTCCTAGCCATTATTCTCGTCTTTTTCTTCCTTTTGAAAAAACGCAGCTTTTACTATCCTAAATTCATCAAATTCTTCTGGCGTGCAGGATTTTTAGTAACCCTTGTCATGTATATCGAGATGATTGTTGAATTGTTTACTCAGAAATAAAAAACTAAATCGAAAACACCTCAATCAAACTAAATACAGTGATTGAAGTGTTTTTTCTTTATATCTTTTTTAATAATTCTTATTTACTTTCTTTATCCGGAAGGAGATAACCAATACCTACACAAGCCAGCACACCTGCTCCAATCACCAAGCCACTTGAAATTGGCAAAAAATCCAAAATCGCATTCGCAATGATAAAGGCAATAATCAGACACATCAGACTAGCCTTGTAATCCTTTTTCAAAAGATTCTCTAGGGTAAAATAGAGGAACAAGCCTATCGGAATCAGGGACCAGAGGTTGACATCCAAACTTGGCCAGCCAATAGAACCAAAATACAATACTGTCGTTGCTGCTACTAAAAATACAATCCCCAATAATTTTTTCATTTCTTTATCTCCAATTTCTTTTTTAGGAACTTGAGTTATCTAATACTACCCCTTCACGTCCCTTACAAAAATCATTATAGCAGAGGTCAGTTTCAAGAACAAGTTCTTTTGCCTATCTGGTCTCTATATCGGTCTAAGTGGTTGAATAGTAGCAATAAAATAAGGAAGCAGATGAAAAACTTCCTTCCAAATAAAAAGGAATTAAGCAACCAAACGCTACTTAATTCCTTGAAATTGTCTCATCACCTCTATTAGCTTTTAAATTTTGATAGACTCTATTTTCTAATCAATATTGTCAATTCTAACCCTTTCAATCAATTCATTAGTTATCGAAACTAAGTCCATTAATAAATCCAAAAAGAGTATCAATAGCAAAGTAAACTAAATAATTGAATTATTGAGTTATAGATGGCTATTTTTACAAAATTGTTTCATCATCACGCTATCTCAGTACATAAACCATTTTTTCATCTATAGCTTCTGTCTTCATCTTAATCTTTTTTCTTCAATCCAAGAAATGCACCTACGGTAAACATTATTCCGGCAACTAATGACGTGAATACTTCGCTAACTGTCCCGGTTTTTGGTAGTCTATCAGTATTATTAGTATCCGACTTACTATCAATGTTAGTATGTTTATTAGCTATGTTCTCTTGTTCATTAAGATAAACTTCCTTCTTATTTTCAAAGTTTTTATCAGGAACTGTAGCTGTAACATCCTTAGTTGAATCAGATTTGTGTGAATGATTTTCTCTTTGTAAATCCTCTTTTCTGTGACTTTCATCTAATTGATTATGATTTGCTTGCACCTTATCTTTCTTTTTGGATACATCAAAAGTAGGTTTATTTTCCTCCTCCTTTTTCTCCTCTATTTTCTTGAATACAGGTTTTATAAGGGTATCTTTTGATAGATTAATAACATAACCAGCATCTTTTTTCCCTTCGACACCAGAAATTTCCCAGCCATCAAATTGATAGCCTTTTTCTAATTCCCCCTTATAGAAAGGTAAAATGAAATCTTCTTCCGACACTATCTTAGAACTCATTTCTTTTCCATTTTTAATGGTCACAGTTACCATCTGAGGTTTTAGTTCGCTCACCTCTCCCGTATCTTTGTTTAAAATGAATTCTTTTACAGTTGTATTTCTTGCAAAATCTTTTACAAGAATCTTAATGTTTAGTGTCTTATCTGTTAGTTGTTTAATATCATCAAATGATTTGTATTCTTTTCCATTTACATAAATATGTTTGTCTTGAATCTCACCATCGAATCCATTATTTCTTTTATCATTGATGTTAAAGACTACAGATTTTCCGTTAGCATATTCGATACTAGTATTTCCTTTTGGATCAATGTTTACTTCTGGTTTAACATTATCATATAAAAATTGATAGTGTACTCCAACCGCTTTCGCATTCAAATCGCTATAGCCAGTTTGAAGATAAACATTTCCATCCATATCTGTTACCTTATCTGGGAATCCGTTTGCTTTATAGTCTTTCATTCCCCAGTCCATGATGTCACCGTCTTTAACATTAAGCTTAATGTTAAAATCTCTAGTGTTATCAATGTGTAAATCTCCATAGATTAAATAATTATCTACAACCGATTCATTAACTCTCAACTCCCAGTTAAAACCACCCTTATCAGAAATCTTACCTCTTAAATAAAATTCTGGATTTCGTACATAAATTTTATTAGATTTAGATGGATTAAAGTAGTTCTTGTCCATTGAAAGATTTACTGGTTTTGCATCAATAAATAACGTTGAGCCATCTTCTTTTATAGCTTCTACATTGGACTTATCCTCTCCAGTGTACTCTTTACCATCCTTACCAAATAATACAAGTTTAGAAGGATCTGTTACAAGATTTCCATCTTTATCGATTGCCTCCCCTTTATCGTTCATTTTAAAGGTAAACACTTGATATTTTACAATGTTAAAGCCGTCCAAAGCCGACATTAATACTGGTTGAGTACTTCTTCCATCTTCAACATTTCTACTGTCAGCATAAATTATTTTTTCTGAAAGGACTCTTATATTAGGATTGGCCTTTTGTATTTTTGCTATATCTTCCTTGCTATAGACTCCATTTCCTTCTAACATATCTGTTTTTCCAGGATTATAGGTAGTCACTTTGAGTGCAAAGCCTTTTCTTAGAATGATGTTGTCTTTTAACAGATATTGTTGTTTTTCTGAATCAGAATAGATTTTACCAGATTCCATTTCAGCTAAATTGTTTGGTTTGTTTTTTGAAAGATCTCCTTCCCCTAATTCTATTACATTCCCATAACTTGATGCATAGGGATATTCTGCTTTAGTTTCCTTATTTTTTTCAGGCATTCTAATTTTAGTCTCAGCTTTTATCTGATCATCATCTTTAACAAATAATCTCATATCTCCTGCAAAAGCTAATCCATCCACAATATCATTAATATTAGCGTATAAATCAAAGGTCATCATTTTTGAATTGGAATCATACTTGGTCGTTTTGATTTCTATAGTTTTATAGTTATTTCCATAGTATACCTTGGCATTTTTAGAAACGTTACTTATCTTTCCAAGAATTTCAAAGTGTCCATCTTTAGACGGGCTTAGAACACCATAAATTTTTGATTTTATTTCGTCAAGTTTTTCAGTTTCATATTGTAAGGCACTACCATCGTCATAAGCAATGATATTCCCCTTATTATCGTATTTATAATCGTATTCTTCTGTCCTCTTACCAGTTTCACTTGTAAAGTCATCAACTTCTCTAAATTTCTTTTTAATGAGTTTCTTTAAATCTTTGCTTTCAAAATCTCTAATTGTTGAAATGGCTTTATTGATAGTAAAGCTAGATTTTTCTTCGGTAGCCTCTTCATTTTCATGATGATGATTTTCTACCTCAGTTGTCTCTTTGTTTAGGCTATCATCTTTAACATTTTTTAAATTCTTAAATTTAAATTCAGGAATTTCTCCAAGCTTTTGGTATTTAGATGAATCTTGATCAGGATCTACGAGATAATAGGAAATCATCCCCTTTTCATCAGCATGATCAGCAAATTTAATTCTATGAATCTTTGTGAAATTGCTAGAGCCATCTAATGCAATTACTTCAATGATTTTTCCTCTTAAATCTCCTGCACCACTAATTTCATAAATGGTATTTCCGTCTTTGTCAAGTTTTCTATTTCTTCCTTGACCCTCACCTGCATAAGTTACTTCAAGATTTTTCTCAACATCTCCATCTTCATTAACAAGAGCAGCTCCTGCATACCACACTTCGTTGGCAATCTCATCAAATTTTTCAGGATGTTCTTTTTGATCTCTAGCAAATAAAGTTTCATTCTTGTATTGATCTTTTACTTTGTGATAAGTATCCTTTGTGATCAGCTTAATTTTTTCAGGATTTGAAAAATCAACCGAAACAATCTTAGGAGCTGTGTTATCAATTTTTACAGGAATATAGGAAACCTGCCATGGGTAATCTTTAGTTAATCTATATTTAAATTTATAGAAATATTGACCTTCTGCAATCGGTTCAAATTGACCTCTTATCCTAGTAGCTGGATCTTGGTTATTGTTACTTTCTGGTGCATTTTCCTCTCTACCTCTAGGGTTATAGATGAGTCCATCCCATTTCAAGTCGCCCCAAACTTTTAGTTTAGAAGATTTGATTCCCTTTGCATCATTTCTCTTAGAGTTTAAAATTCCTTTAATAAAGTGTTCTCTCGAAATGACTTTTAAGTCGATTTGATTTTCTCCCTCTTTATTTGTATTTACTATTGAAATCAATCCTTCTTCTGCACTTCTTAATACAAGTGGAGAAGGTGTTAATCCTCTCTCAAGTTGAGCATCTTGAGGATTTCCATTTGAATCTAAAGGATAAATTTTAGCAATATTAGAACCACTTGATGATGGTGCGTTGATCCCTTCGTTATTGAAAGCAAATAATTCTGGATTTTGATCTAGAGATGTTGTATTTTTATCTTTTCTATTTTGTATAACTCCTGCTGGATTAAATTTATCTATACCATGTTCTCCACCAATTCCCTTATTTAAGGTTCCTGGAATTTTTGGTTTACCATCATCATCATAACCTTCCATTGTTTTTGATTTTGAACCTTCTTCCCAGGCCCATTTATCAAGGATTGGTTCCTTATTCCAATCCCCAGCAAATCCCATTAGGGGCATTGATAAAGAAGGTTGGAAGTTTGTTTTCTTCCCGTTAGAGTTTAGAGCTTCCATTTCTTCCACTGACTCAAAATGAATAAATGATTCTACAAATTTATTTTTATTTTTAGCCTCTCCAACGTTTATAACCGCATTTAAATCAAAGCTAGAATTTGGGCCTATAGTGAAAGTGTCATGCTCAAATGTGATATTTGCTCCTTTGATTTTTTCTGGATGGATTTCTGGAACAATTTGCTTACCATCTGGAGATTTTTCATCTTTATATGTTTCATCCAGTTTTAGTCTATCAGTTAGAGCATCTGTAGTTACCGCTGATGCTGAAACTTTAAAGGTCAAAGGTCTGTTTGATGTATTGTGAAGCTTAACGGTAAAGTATTTTTTATCTCCTTTTATTTCTTTAAGAGAAACAGAACCATAAGAGTTTACCAAGCCTTTAGAATCCGTGTTTTTGAAAGTCGCTACAACTTCATTTCTCAAAGCATTAGCAACATTAATTAGCCCTGCTCCTTGTTGTCTAGGTGATGCAAAGTATTGACTTTTTTCTTTCCAAGAAGTCGCATCCATCATAGGCCGTGCAGTATTTTGTAGGGCTATTTTTGTAAGACTTGTAAGGTCTATTTTGTCATCTCCCTTAAGATTTTTCAAGGCAGGTCTTTCAAGCATTTCCTTTAACTTTGGTCTAATCAAAACAGTAGAAGCTGCCACGATTGGAGTTGCCATACTAGTCCCTGACATATAACCATAAGTTGATTTCCCATTAATGACATTGAGAGTGGATTTAATATTTTTACCTGGTGCTGAGACATCAGGTTTTAAAAGCAAATCTGTTCTCGGTCCCCAAGATGTGGATCCTGCTGGAACTATGACATCTTCTTTATACAATTCTTTGTCTGTGTCAGGTGCAAACTTAAAGTCAATCTCTTTTTCGTCACCTACATTCGGTTTATTAGAATTATAGCTGGCCATATCAATTGGATAGTATTGCTCCAATTTATCTTTAAAATCTTCTTTATTATTTCTTTTGACTTTAGTTTTTTTATCAGGATTAATCATATTCCATAGCTTTACACCATCATCTCCTGAAATTGAGAAAACTTGACTAGTAGTTCCTTCATCCTCCTCATATCCCATAGCTGGGAGCTCTGTCCAATTATCTCTATTGTAGTAATTTACAGTATTTACAACCATAATGGCACGTGCGCCCTTATCCGTTGCTCTTTTAAAAGCATCTTTTAAATCCTTGGTATAAATTCGATCCATTACTGCAATTTTGCCCTTAAGATCCAAACCTATCAAATCTTGGTCTTGACCCTTGCCTATATATACAAATTTCAATTTATCAGGAGCTTTTGATCCATCTTCATTTGTTGTGATTTTATTCTTATCGAAAAAGGCACCTATATTTCTGTATTTAAAACTTTCTCCACCTATGTTAACTTTATCAAACTCAACTGTTTGATTTTTAGCAGAAGCGACCGCTATCGCATCTTCATGTGCTGCAGTTCGCGTTACATTTCCAGTATCTGTCATTTTCAGATTATTATTTGCCACTAAATCCCATGACGAACTTGAAGCAGAAGTCGCATAGTTACCCGTAGCTACAACCATTGGAATGCCTGCTTTTCTTAACGCTCTAATAGCCTCCCAATATTTCTCGCCTACAAGACCTGTTCCCGTAAAGCCAGATGATACTGAAACAACATCGACATTGTGTTTGATCGAATCTTCAATAGCATGAAACATTGTTTCATCTCCTGCGAATCCAGATCCAGCATCAGAGTACATTTTATAAGAGAAAATTTGTGCATTAGGCGCTATTCCATCTATTCCATTAAAGTTTTTGATATCTTTTTCAGTATCATTTCCCGCAAGAATCCCTGCAATATGCATCCCATGTGGATCAAAATAATCGCTTCCATCATCAGCTTTTTCTACAGTAATTTTACCACCATTATAATAATTGAATGCATGAGGAATTTTATCACTCAACCAGAAATTTTTATCAGTGCCTTTTAAGTCTTCTTTTTTAAATCTCATTGAGTCTTTAGCATCATCATCAATCCTCATGGCCTTATGCCTATAATCCGTTCCCGTATCTATATTTGAAATGACCATACCCCGGCCATCAAAATTTTTCCCAAATTGAGCATTAATGGCCTTTAGGTAATCGATAGCCTCCTCAACTCCAATTTCCTTTCGGGCATGATTCATCATCGGTTGGACTTTCTGTGCCCTTTCAACAGATGAGATACCTTCTATTAGTTTAATCTTATCCAAATTATCTGGAGTTGTTTCTATTGCAACACCATTAAAAACCGTATCATAAGTATATAAAACTTTTGTATCTTTAAGATTGGATAATTCCTCGATTGCTTTTTCTCCAGATTCTTTATCTTTAAATTCAGCAATATAGACAAGTTTATCCTCTTTTTTGGGACTTTCTGGGTCTTTACTTGCAGACGAGTCCGCTTTATCTCCTTGGAATTGATTGGAATCTTCTTTGATTTTTTCTTCTTCATTGCTAGTGTTATTGTCTATTACAGGATTTTTACTAACAACTTCTTTTTCCTCAATAATTGTTGTTTTCTTTTCTTCAGTATCCTTTGAAGTTTCTATAACATTATGAATATCTTCAAGTTTTTCTTTGTTTTCGTTTTGTTTACCTACTACTACTGTTTCTTTATCAGGTATTTTTAAAGAATCTTCAGAACTAGGTGTATCTGCTAGGATTACCTCGTTAGGAACATATGCTCCTAAAATAACTGCAGCTGTGGTTAATGACAATACTGTACTTTTTTTCATTTTAATTCCTTACATATTTATTTAACTTCCAATAGATAGTAAACTTTAACTTTGCTAGCCTTTGTTATAAAAAGTTTTACTAAGTATTATCTAGGAAATAGAGTAGTGCATTTATATATAATTGTTAACTCTCTGAAAATAGTATATCAATTAAAAATTTTTAAGTCAAGAAAAATTAATATGCGTTAATTTGTTTTTTAACACACATTAAAAATATAGAGTCAAAAACTTTCGTAGTTAGCTGGGGTACATTATCAGAACATTCACACCATCAAAAATAGTAGCAATCAACTTAAAGCACTAGCAACATCACAAAGTCAAACATCATTGATGAAATATCAGCGCTATTAAACAATATAAATAACCGCTAAGAATAAGACTTAACGGTTATCTTCTACATATCTATTTTTTCAAATCCTCAGTCGTTTATCTACCTATAACCTAGGCTTTACGAGTGCCTTGCTCTACCAACTGAGCTAAATCGGCGATTACACTTACAGTATAGCACTCTGAGAATAGGTGTCAAGAAATTTTCATCTCTATTAAAAAAAAGCCTGTCCTGAGACAAGGCTTTGATATTCTATTATTTACGAACCTGCACTTTCGTAGGAATCCAAGCCCCTGTCCCAAAGTTTAAGGGAAATGACAAAGAAGACAAGGGAAATCAACATCAAACCTCCGATGTTAAAGAACACATCCTTGTCCTGTAAGAAATAGCTAGCAGGATAGTAGGCTGTAAAGGCGAAAGGCACGATAAAGCTAATCAACCATCGAAGAAGCGAATTGTAAATAGAAATCGGATACTTGGCAAAATCATTAAACATATAGAAAATGTAAATCATAGCGCCTGACTGCTTGGTCCAAAAAGCGATGCTGGCTGTGGCAATTTTCAAGGAAGTGTAGATCAAGGTCGCAAAGGGAATACAGACTAGGAAAAGTAGGAATTTGGGAAGGGTCCAAGCAATGCTGGCCACAGTTGTTGCTAGTAAAATACCCCCGACCAAAAGTTCTCCCAAGGCATCAATCTGAAAGGTCTCAACTAGGATGTGAAAGAGAGGATTGATAGAACGCGTCAGATACTTATCAAATTCCCCTTTTCGGACTAAGCGTTGTCCTAGTGCCCATAGATTGTCAAAAAAGAGATGGTCCAGTCCCTTGGGAATCAAGGAAAAACCATAGATAAAGGCAATTTCTTGAAAAGTCCAGCCTTCTAGGGATGGAATATGTTGAAAGATGACATTGAGAAACAAGAGGTTCAATCCTTGGGTCAGAAAGACTCCCAAGACACCAACCACAAAATCAACCTTGTACTCCATGATTTGCTTGATGTATTGTCTGATAAAAATCAGATGCATGCGTTGATATTTTTTCATACTAACCTCCTTGAATGGTGATAAAGGACTGGACTCGTTTCCAAATCAACTGAGACAAGCCCACCATCACTAAGAGCCAGAAAAACTGCAAAGCGAGCGCCTGAAGAATCTGATTGGCATCATATTTCCCAACGATAATCATGACCGGAGTGTAAATTAAGGATGAAAAAGGCAGGAAGGACAGAATATCTGAAACAACCTTTGGAAAGAAAGCCAAGGGAATCAAACTTCCAGACATAAAAGCCACTATGGAAGTCTTAAGTAGGTTGGAACCCCAAAGATTTTTAAACACAAAGGCAGAAAATCCAAAGCAGATATTAAAGAAAAAGTTAATCAGATAGGCAAGCGTTAAGCTAAAAAGATAAAGGACAGTTAATCCCAGCACTTCTACAATCCCTTGCCCAGATAAGATTTTCATCAAAACAATGACACTTAAAAATGGAAGACCGACACTGATAAAAATCAACCACTTTGACCCAAGCTCGGTAAAGAGATAAGAAGCCGCAAAATGCACTGGTCTCAACAAGCGCATGATAATGGAACCATCCTTGACCTCCTCTCCAATCATAAAGGAAGAATCGGACCTAGTTAGAAGATTGGTCACAAAACTCATAATGATATAGAGGGTGATATCTGCCATACTAAAGCCCTGAATCAAGGACTCTTGCGAAGAATCAAAGACAGCCTTCCAGAGATAAAAGGCCACAAAAGCACCCATTACATCGCCGATCCGATAAAGAATAAAGTTGACTCGGTAAGTAATCAACTCCTGAACCCCTGCATTGATAAAGGGTTTATAACGTCTCCACAATTTGACCATCTTAGAGCTCCTTTCGGTAGAAGCGACGGATAATATCTTCAATATCCGTATCCACCATCTTCAAATCGCGGATTTCAAAATCAGACAGGGTTTGCTTGATAATGTCAGCTGTCTGGTAGCGTGAACTATCGAATTCAATGTTGAGACTATTCCCTTGTCTATCAATTGTCATATCCGAAAAGCCTTCATAGTGAGAAACTAGATGACTTTGACCTGGTAGCAGTTCAAAGGAGAGAGTCTTCATCTTGCCAAATGTATCCTTAAGCTGGCTAACCGTTCCATCAAAAATCTCCTGCCCCTTATCAATCATAAAAATCCGATCACAGAGTTGCTCAATGTCGCTCAGGTCGTGAGTGGTCAAGAGAATGGTGGTTTCTTCCTCCTGATTGATCTGAGTAATGGCCCGACGAATATTGTCCTTGACCGAGACGTCCAACCCAATGGTCGGCTCATCTAAAAAGAGAACCTTAGGATTGTGAAGCAAGGAAGCTGCAATGTCCGCCCGCATGCGCTGTCCCAGTGAAAGAGTCCGCACGGGGTCCTTGATAAAGTCCTTCAAATCCAAGACTTCATTCAAAAAGTCCATGCGCTTGTGGAAGAGCGAGTCTGGAACATCATAAATCTCCTTCAAGACCGTGTAGGTCTCTTGTAGAGCCAAATCCCACCACAACTGTGTTCTTTGCCCAAAGACCACTCCAATATCCTTGACATAATCTTGACGATTGTCCTGGGGAATCTTGCCGTTAATCCGACAAAAACCAGATGTCGGTTTTAAAATCCCTGTCAGCATTTTAATGGTTGTCGACTTCCCAGCACCATTAGCCCCGATAAATCCTAAAATTTGTCCTTTTGGGACCTCAAAGGTCAAATCCTTGACCGCTTCAAAGGTCTGCTTTTCAGGATGAATAAAAGAGCGTAAAGCCCCCTTCAAGCCCGGTTCCTTAACAGTCTTCACAAAATTTTTCTGAAGATGTTCCACTTCTATCATTGCCATATCTATCTCCCTATGGTAAGGAATAGCAACATTGTATTTTTGACTACAAATATTCTAAATCCTTACTTTCTACACCTTCTCAATATTATTACAGAAGTCTTTACACCAATCTATTATAGTCCAATAAAAACTAGAATGCAAGCGTTTGCTTAAAGTTTATGAAATTGAAAATTTTTCTCTTAAAGTGGTATTTTTATACTCAATGAAAATCAAAGAGCAAACTAGGAAGCTAGCCGTAGGTTGCTCAAAACAGTGTTTTGAGGTTGTAGATGGAACTGACGTAGTCAGTATCCTACACATACGGCAAGGCGAAGATGACGTGGTTTGAAGAGATTTTCGAAGAGTAGTAGTCCAAAATTCTGGTTTAATAGTCTCCTTAAAACGCCAAAAAACCCACCCAATGGGCAGGTTTTATCTATATTATTCAGCTAGATTAAGCTTTACCTTCTGAACCGAATACGTCGATACGTTCTTCAACTGATGCTTGGATAGCTTTTACACCGTCAGCCAAGAATTTACGTGGGTCGAAGAGTTTTTTCTTGTCGTATTCTGCTTCGTTTGCTTCGTAGTCACGAGCAAATTTACGAGTTGCGTTAGCGAATGCGATTTGGCATTCAGTGTTAACGTTAACTTTCGCAACACCAAGTTTGATAGCTGCTTGGATTTGCTCATCAGGAATACCTGATCCACCGTGCAATACGATTGGGAATCCTGGAACAGCTTCAGTCAATTTTTGCAAGTGATCAAGGTGAAGACCTTTCCAGTTTTCTGGGTAAGGACCGTGGATGTTACCGATACCAGCTGCCAAGAAGTCGATACCAGTTTCAACCATTGCTTTAGCGTCTTCGATTGGAGCCAATTCACCATCACCGATGATTCCGTCTTCTTCACCACCAATAGTACCAACTTCAGCTTCCACTGATACACCATTTGCATGAGCAAATTCTACAACTTTACGAGCTTTTTCAAGGTTTTCTTCAACTGGAAGGTGTGAACCATCAAACATAACTGAAGTATAACCAACTCGGATACACTCAAGTGCATCTTCGTAGTGACCGTGGTCAAGGTGGATAGCTACTGGTACAGTGATACCCATTGATTCAACAAGGTTAGCGATCAAGTTGCGAGCAACTTTGTAACCACCCATGTATTTAGCAGCACCCATTGAAGTTTGGATCAAAACTGGAGCTTTTTTAGCTTCTGCTGCACGCAAGATAGCTTGAGTCCACTCAAGGTTGTTTGTGTTAAATCCACCAACTGCATAACCGTTGTCACGAGCTGCTTGGACAAATTTTTCTGCTGAAACGATTGCCATTTTATCAGGCCTCCTGTATATTTTTATGGGTCATCCCATTTACATTGTTCATTTTATCACTTTTTGACAAAAAAATCTAGTTTTTCCCGTAGTTTCGATTGAATTTCTTCTAACTCCATCTATGTAAACCCTTTCTCTGCCTAGTCTTGGGCAACTTTTGGAAAAGCTATGAAGAAGGTCAAACGATTCTCCTTCATCTCAAAACGATAAGCTAATTTTTCATGTTCTAATAGACTCTTAACCACAAAGAGCCCCATCCCAGAACCCTTGGTCTTGCGACTAGCATTGTCAGAAAAAGACTGGGCCAGTTTTTCTTGTTCTTCTGAACTACAGCTATTCTCGATAAAGAGTTGCCCTTCTCTTTCGCCAATGCGAACCAAGCCACCTGGAACAGAGTGCTTGATGGCATTGCTGATGAGGTTAGAAAGAATCAACTTCATGACTGATGGATTTAGATAGGCCTGATGATGGTTCAAACCATTTTCAATTTGAAGTTCTCTTTCCTTGGCTAGTAAAGCATAATCTTGAACTAGACTTTGCGTTATCTTGAGGAGGTCAATTGTTTCCCTATCATCTCGTAATTCCTGCACAGAAGAGAGGGAAAGTATCTGCAGAACATGGTGATTGAGCTCATCCACAATCCCCAAGGCAACTCCTAGATAGTGGTCTCTATCCTTATAACGACCAATATTCTCTTTCATGTTTTCAATCAGAATTTTCAAACTGGCCAGTGGTGTTTTCAGTTCATGAGAAGCCCCTCGTAGGAATTCGACCTTCATCTTTTCCAGCTGGAGAATGGCTTCATTCTTGTCATGCAAGTCCGCAATAACTGTCAAAAGGTGCTGGTAGAGGCTATTGATTTGTTCCTTGAGATCACCAATCTCATCCTTAGAATCCACGCGCAAACGCACTTGGGCATCTAGTTCCATCATCCGACGGGTTACCCGCTTGATTTCCAAAATCGGAGCAACAATGGTTCGAGCATAGATGTAGGCCACCAAGAGGGAAATCAGAAAGGATGCCAGCAAGGTATAGGGGAGAAATTGGAGACTGATTTGCTCTGCTTCCTTTTGCAAATCCATGGAAGCTAGAAACTGGAGAGTCATGGTGCCACCGTCTTGCGTTGTCACCTCCCGCTCCTCGATAAAGAGAGAGGTTGTCTGGCTGTCCGTATCCAGAGGAAGGCTGTCCTGAACTTCTAACTTATCCTCAGTCATCTCTCCCTTAACGGCCCCCTTGATATCACTAGTCTGGGAATACAGCTCTAACACTTGCTCGATACTCTGCCTGTCTTTCCCTTCTAAGGACTGGGCAATGGTTGTCGCTTTCTGGCCAATGGTTTCCTGACGATGGCTCAGATAAGTAGACGGAAAAAGAAAATAAATAGCCAAATGAAGGCAAATAACCAGAACACTAAAAATCGAGAAGGTATAGATAAATATCTTTGTAAATAAACCTGTTCGTTTCATTTTCGCTCCAATTTATAACCAACATTGCGCACAGTGAGGATGCAGTCCAGGTCTAGCTTTTTCCGCAGTTCCTTGATATAAACATCAATGACACGGTCAAAGGGAACCTCATCTGTCGCTTTCCAGACCGCATCGATAATCTGAGAACGAGTCAAGGCCCGGCCTTCATTTTTCACCAAATAGTCCAGAATTTCCAACTCTTTGGCATTAACAGCCACTTCCTCTCCTGCTAGGCTTGCACTGTAGCTTTCAAAGTCCACCTTGGCATCCTTATAGGAGAAGACTCGTCCCGTATCATAATAGCGCTTGAAAATCGCGTCCACCCTTACTTTTAAGAGGGGCAGAGAAAAAGGTTTTTCCAGATAGCCATCTGCCAGAGAGGCAAAAGCACTCATCTTGTATTCCTCATCCTGAAAGGCTGTCAACATCAAGACAGGGACCTGACTAGTTTTACGAATCTCAGCTAGGACTTCTAAGCCATTGAGCTTTGGCATCTGGATATCCAGTAAAACCAAGGCTACCTCATAGCTAGAAAATTTTTCTAAGGCTTCCTGACCATCCGCCGCCTCAATGGTTTCATAACCACAATCCGTCAAATAGTCACTGATCCCCTCACGGATCATCTCTTCATCTTCTACAATTAAAATTTTCATACTTTAACTGCTCTCTATTTTTTATTTTTCTTAGAATAAATACCTACTCTATTTTCTATTATAGTCTCTTGCTGGCCTTTTGTCTGTAAGCAACTGACCACTAGATAAAACAAAGAGAGCCTATCGCTCTCTCTGCTTGCATTTCACTCTCTATTAGAATGAAAATTATTTAGCTGTTTTTGAAAATGTTACAACGTAATTATAATCTTTCCCATTAGATTGATAGACATAGTCCTCTTTGAAAGTATAGCCGCGTTTGCTCAGCTCTTCTTTCTTAGCTTCAACTTGTTTCTTAACTGCTACTTTCACCTCTTCATTTGATAAACCTTCTGCAATTTCAAGAGAAGTTCCATTGATATCTCCTAGGAAACCTGCAATATCTTTCATTTGATCAAAGTTATAAAATACATTTACTTTGACCTTTTGAGGAGCTGGCTGTTCTAGACTTCTACGATTTCTGCTAGCGCGTGGTTGAACTGATGGAGCCATTCTGAAACCTGAAGTTCCTGTAGCCTCCTTAGTGAATGTGACAACGTAGTTATAATTTTTCACAGTAGTATCTTGTTCAAAAATAATGTCATTTTTCACATAATACCCTCTAGCAGCTAGGTCTTTTATCTTGGCTTGAATTTTTTCTTTTACTAATTCTTTTGCCTGTGCTTCACTCGTTCCAGCAGGAATTGTAACAGTGTTATCTTCTCCTGGGTCAGATAGGAAACCATGAATATCTGGCATTCCAGCGAAGTTATAGCTAATATTTACAGTTCCATCTGGTTCTGATGTTGAACGTGCTACTCTTCTTGCTCTTGCTTGAACTGATGGAGCATTTCTAAAACTTGAAGTCCCTTCTGAAGTTGAAGAAGGTTGTGTTGGAGATGCTACTGCTGATCTGGAAGTCCCACTTGCACCATGACCAATCGCTGTGCTTCCATTGTCAATAGTAGTTCCACCAGGACCATTATTGGTCAAGCCTTCTCTACCATAATTCGGACTTGAAACTTCTTCACCTGGAACATCCAATGCATTGATTTCATTTTGATATTTTTCTGTAACAGTAGCTACTTCTTCATCGTCTTTTGCTTTGTTAATTTCTTCTATTGCTTTATCTTGTAACGTCTTTAATGCTTCTTTTAATCTTGCCTTTTCATCTGCATCAGTAACTTTTTCAATCGCATCTGCTTTTATTTTAACAACTTCACCGATATTATCATCTATGCTCTCCTTTTTAGCTGACTTCAAGGTTTCTTCCTTCTTAAGTTCTTCTTCTGATTTTGGCTCTGAAGTTGATGCTTCTGGAGTCGGAGTTGATGTTGCTGCAGTCCCTGAATCATTTGTAGCTTCAGCAGATGGAGTATTTGAAGATTCTGCAGTTGTTTCAGATTTACCTGATTCTCCAGCTGGCTGTGTAGCAGAATTAGACTCGCCTGATGTGACCGGTGCTTCTTCACTTGGGGTTACCGGTGACGATGTTGAATCACTTGGTTGGGTAGCTGTTGAATCACCTGTAGGAGTTGCAGATGGTGTTCCAGACTCTTCTGAATGATTACCTGTTGATGGAGATTCAACCGAAGAAGCTGATTCATCGTCTTTCGGTGCTGGAGCCACTGGTTCTTCCGCTTTTGGTGTTGTTCCTGATGGCTCGTCCGCTTTCGGTGTTGTTCCTGATGGCTCGTCCACTTTCGGTGCTGAATCCTCTGAATCTTCTACTTTCGATGTTGAAGCCGCTGGTTCTTCTGCTTTCGGCGCTGGTGTCGATGGCTCTTCCTCTTTCGGCGCTGGTGTTGCTGGAGTCTCTTCTTTCGGTGCCGGTGTCGATGGTTCCTCTGCTTTCGGCGCTGGTGTCGATGGCTTCTCTTCTTCCGGTGCTGGTGTCGATGGCTTCTCTTCTTCCGGTGCTGGAGTCGATGGCTTCTCTTCTTCCGGTGCTGGTGTTGCTGGCTCTTCCACTTTTGGCGCTGGTGTCGATGGAGTCTCTTCTTTCGGCGCTGGTGTTGCTGGCTCTTCCGCTTTCGGTGCCGGTGTCACTGGCTCTTCCACTTTTGGCGCTGGTGTCGATGGAGTCTCTTCTTTCGGTGCCGGTGTTGCTGGCTCTTCCGCTTTTGGTGCTGGTGTCGATGGCTCTTCCACTTTTGGCGCAACTGAGACTGAGGTTTCTGATTTCGGTGCTGATACTGCTGATGTTTCCACAACTACTGGTGTCGTTTGTTTAACAGTAGTAGTTTGTTTAACAGTAGTAGTTTGCTCTCCAGTTACAGTATCTGTCTTTGTTTCAACTTCATAACTTTGACGGCTACCAGAATTATCAATCGACACTTGCTGTCTTTTTACTTCTGTATTTCCATCTTTTAGAAAAGCTTCTTCGCTAAAATACAATTTATTATTAGCAAAAATCAAATCTCTATTTGCAATACGATTTATCTCAACCAAACTATCAACAGATAGCCCCGTTGCCCCACTAATAGCACTCAGTGTATCTCCCCACTTAATTGTGTAGTGTGATAAATTGTTTATATTTTGAATATCAGCTTTTACTTCTGCAACTGTTCTGGCTACCCAGACACCATCTTGTTCATTAGCTGATACAGTTGGAGCTAAAAAGCCCAGACCTAGTAGAATCACACCTGTCGCAACAATTGCACCAGTTCTTAATTTTCTAAAACCACGGAGGGACAAGCTTCCTCTAACATTTGTTTGTCTCATAATGTTTATTTTTCCTCACTATTCTATATTTTCCAAAGTATACCCTGCCTAGGTCTACTAGCCTATGTTTGCGATATGGATAGGCTTCTACAGATTTATCTATCTATTTTCAAGATAAGATTTCTATAGATTTTTATGCACAATTCCATATATAAGTTATGAAACCCCTTTCTAATAAATTCCATAACTTTAGTATATCATATTTAAGTACTAAAGTACAAGGAAAGCAACTGAAAGCAATGATTTTCACCACTACTTTCAGCTCTATTTTGTATTGTTAAATAGCCATTCTCTATCCACCATTCTTGAATAGAAAAACAAGATGCTTTCTCTATTTCCAGAATCATTTTTTCTAACTTATTCGCCATCCAGCAAGAGTTCTTTTGGCTGTTTTCTAAGGAGATTGCTTGAAGCAAGCGCCATAACTAGAACCACTAGAACCAAGGCAAGGACAAAGACGATGATAAAGTCTGATGTCTGAATAGAAATGTCTAGGCTCGACAAGGTCTTGCTAAAGCCATCTACTTCTGCACCACCACCAAGGTTAGATGCTTGAGCAGCCTTGCTAGCCTGTTTGGCAACACCTGAAGTGACATTGGCAAGAACAGTATTTCCGATTGCACGCGCTGTGTAGCTGGCTAGGAAATAAGCAGAAACAAGAGCAGGGATAGCAATTAAGATGGATTCTATGATAAATTGACCCAAGATACTTGCCTGCTTGAGACCGATAGAGAGGAGGATTCCCACCTCCTTGCGACGGGCGTTGATCCAAAGGCTGAGCAAGAGGGCAAGGAGAAGGACTGAGAAGCTCAAGCTACCCCAGAAGAGGAGGTTGGCCATCTTGTACATACCAGAGATGGATTGCTCAAGAGCTGGGTAGTTAGAGGAGCTCTTAACTAAAGTATAGCTCTTCCAGTTGATACCACTGATGCCATTCAACTCTTTCATAACATCATCCAAGTTTTTGTCCGCTGTCACAAAGAAGGTTGCGTCCCCATAAATAGCTGTGTCTTCTGTGTATCCATAAAGTTTTGCAGCAGTGTGAATGTCTGTGATAGCTGTATTTTCGTATAGTTCTTGTGAATAGGTTACTGCCGACTTATTGTGACCATCAAAGAGTCCCTTGATTGTCACTTCGACTGTTTCCTTGGCACCTTTTTCATTATCGGCATCGTAGATATTAGAGTCTAGTTTGACCTTATCCCCTACTTTCCAGCCGTGTTTGGCTGCCAAGTCCTTGTGCAGGAGGATCTTGTCCTTGTCGTCGTTGGTTAGGTGCTCACCTTCGACCAACTTATAAGAACCAGAGACAAACTTGTCTTCTTTAGAAGAGTCATTGACACCTGTAATCATCAAGCTACTTCCAAAATGTTTGGCACGGTCAGGTGTCAGATTTTTCTTGGTATCTGGCGTTTCAATAAGTTCATAGCCAGTCAAATCCCCGATAGCGTTGATGCGTTTAACATAAGACTCGATGGCCTTGTTTTCGGTGATTTTTTTGATATCTTCACCCTTAATATTCCCAGCACCACGTGGCGTACCTTGATTGACGCGACGGTTAATCTGCATGGAGAAGCTGTTGGTGATATTTTTAAATGTCTCCTGAGAAGCCTTGGCAGTAGCTCCCTTGATTGACAAGCCGACCAAACTCAAGCTCGCCATGAGGAGAATAATCAGGAAGATGACAATCGATTTGAAAAACTTCCTTGTAACATAGGCAAATGCGTTGTGTAACATAGGTTCCCTTTCTAGATGTTGTTCTATTTTATAGTTCTAATAGAAAAAAGCGCGTATTATTTCGTAGTATTGCGAGTTTCAGTCAGTTTCTTATCCTTCAACTCAAGTGTAATATCTGACGCTTGTGCCACTTCTTTACTGTGGGTTACGACAATGACACATTTACCTGTTTTCTGAGCAAGTGATTTGAGCAGTTCGACAATATCTCCAGCAGTCTTAGGATCCAAATTTCCTGTTGGCTCATCAGCTAGAATGACTGGAGCTTCTGAGACCAAACTACGAGCAATGGCAACACGTTGCTGTTGACCACCTGATAACTGGAGAACATTCCGCTTGATCTGACTTTCATCCAAACCAAGCTCAAGAAGTGTATCCTTGCTTGCCTTTTTGTTGACCAAGCGGATATTTTCCAGTGGAGAAAGATAATCTATCAAATTATAATTTTGAAAGACCAAGGAAATATGGTGCATGCGATGGTAAGAATAGCCTTTCTTACGAATGTCCTCTCCTTGGAAAAGGATAGAACCTTCAACAGGACTATCTAGACCAGCAAGCAGGGACAAGAGAGTGGATTTTCCTGCTCCTGACTCACCAATAATACTGTAAAATTTCCCGGGTTCAAAATTATAATTGATCTGATATAGGACTGCTTCAGCAGTGTTCTTATAACGGTAGGTAACATCTTGTAATTGTAATAAAGTCATGATTTCTCCTTCTTAACTAATAGATGATAAAATTTCTTTAGGCGATTTTCTAAATAAGAATAGGAAACAAAGGGCTACAGATAAGCAACTAATCAACAACAGAAAGACATAGGACTCTGCAAAAGATAGGATGCTGGCTGATAAACCACTTGCTTTGGCTAGCGTGTCTTGTAAGGCTGCCTGATCTCCACTTGCTAGTAGTGTTTGGAGTAGGTAAGATGTGATTGCATTTCCTGCAACAAATGCTGGAAACAAAGCTCCAAGAGACACCAAAACAACCTCTAAACAAAATTGTAGGAAGATCGAGCTCTTGCCTTTTCCAAGTGCAAGTAAAATTCCCACTTCGTAGACTCTTTCTCTCAACCAGAGAGACAAGACCAAAATTAAGGCTCCTGCTCCTGCTATCATAATCCCATAAAGGAAAATGGTCAGAAAGGTTTGGAAGGTTGCAACTGAATCCTTGATTTGTTCAAAGGCCTTGTTTTCTTTCTCAACTTGGTAGCCGTTATTTTCGAAAGCCAAATTTTCCACCTGCTTCAAGAGTCCGTCCATTTCCTTAGGATTTTCTACATAGAAGCGAGCTGCAGTGACTTGAGGTTCACTATTACCCAAAAGGCTTTGGCTACTCTCATAATCTGTAAAGACCTGGTTTTCACTGAAATCAGAAGACAAGCCTGTGAATTTCTCCTGTTTTTTACCAGAAAAGATTCCTACAATCTCAAACTCCACTGTTTGCCCTTTGCCAAATTCTGACTGTCCAGCATCCAAGCCAATCTTGTCATGAAGCGAAAGACCGTTCTTCTTAGCCAACTCTTCGTGGATCAAGATTTTCTTGAAATCTCCTTTTTGAAGGTGTCGCCCTTCTTTTAAGTTGAAAGCCGAGCTGGTAAAGGTCACATCCTTAGATGAATCCTCAAGAGCCGTTATGCTAACCAAGTTTTTGTCTGCAGCTGACAAATCATCACGCTCCACGCTCTGCTCGCCACTCACCGCTTCCTTGTCTTTTAGTTTTGCAATCGTCTCGAGTTCAGGAGAAACATTTTCCAGTCCCTTAATCTTGTTTACAGATGCTAGGTCTGACAACTTGAAGGTCTGACCATTTTCTATCTTCTTAATAGAAAAAGATGTATTGAGTGATTTGTAAAGATTGGTTTCAACTGTTTTGTTGGACTTCATCAGAGTCAAACAGGCTGAAATTCCAGCCAATAGGACCAATAAAATCAGAAATAAAATAAAACTTCTCAGTCGTTTTCTGCTGACATAAGCCCAAGCTCTTTGGATTGGATTCATTTGTCACCTCCATATTTGTAAGACTATTATAAAATCCAAATATGAAATGTTTATGAAATACAAAAAAAGAGCAAAATTTTTTTGCTCTACTTGAATTATATGAAAAAAAGAGCTAGCTTAAGCTAACTCTTATCCTATGCGGAGAGAGGGACTTGAACCCTCACGACCTAAAGCGGTCACAGGATCCTTAGTCCTGCGCGTCTGCCAATTCCGCCATCCCCGCGTCGATTACTTTACTAGTATATCAACTTTTAGGATGCTTGTCAACACTTTTTTTCAATTTTTTTCATTTCATCAACCAAATTACTCTGAAATTTCATTTAGATTTTCATCTACTAATTTAGCTCCGAGTGTATTTTTGAAATGACCTAGGGCAAATTGATGATTTTCAGGCCAGATGGAAGCAACAGCTGGTTTAACAATCTCGATATCATATCCTAGATTATAGGCATCTATAGCTGTATGCAGGACACAGATATCCGTCAAGACTCCTGTTAAGATAACCGTAGAAACGCGACGCTCTCTCAAACGGATATCCAGGTCAGTCCCTGAAAAAGCTGAGTAATGGCGTTTATCCATCCAAAAGACACGACTGTCTGAACCATGCTCTTGATAAAAGGTCCCCAAATCTCCGTATAAATTCCGTCCACTAGTCCCAATCAAATTGTGAGGAGGAAATAGCTTGCTTTCTGGATGGAAACAATCGTTTTCTTCATGAGCATCGATGGTAAAGAAGATGTAATCTCCGCGTTCAAAAGCTAACCGAGTTACCTTGCTGATGGCATCCGAAATCGCCTGAGCTGGAGCACCTGCTGTCAATTTTCCACTATCAGCAACAAAATCTTCTGTATAATCAATCGAAATCAAAGCCTTAGTCATTAGTAATCTCTTTTCTTCACTTCTTCAAAAATATCTGAAATCAAGACCTTAAGATAGGTTCCCTTCATTCCAAGTGAGCGACTTTCAATAATCCCTGCAGACTCAAGTTTACGAAGGGCATTGACAATCACAGAGCGAGTGATTCCGATACGATCTGCAATCACTGACGCAGTCAACTGCCCTTCATTTCCATTTAATTCCCCTAAAATTGCTGAAACAGCACGGAGTTCGGAGTAAGAAAGGGTATTAACCGCCATGGTAACAGCAGTACGGCGACGGATATTTTTCTCATCTTCTTCACGTTGGAAATTAAGAAGTTGAATCCCAACAACGGTACTCGCAATCTCAACAAGAATCAAGTCCTCGTCTTCGAATTTTTTATCATTGCGCCAAATAATCAAAGAACCAAGGCGAATCCCTGATACATGAATCGGTGCAATAGTCGTCAAACCGTCTGGAAAGTCGGCACGACTTTCCACAGGAAAAATACTTAAATCATGATCAACTGTCAGATTGGCTTCTGTATCGTAAATCATGTTCGCACCTTGAATGTAGTCATCCGGGAAAATTTTAGTTTGGAAGAACTGCTCTACACGATCTGTATTGGTTTTATAACGCATAAAATAGCCAAGGAGACGTCCCTTGCTATTGACGATGCAGGCGTTACAGTCAATAATGTCTGCCAATTGACGGGTAATCGCATTGTAGGGAAGTTCTTCCTGCAACTGCTCCTCTGAGCGCTTCAGGATAGACGTAATTTTTCTAGTTTTTTCTAATAAATGTGCCATTTTTCACCTCGAATATAATCGCTATCATTATAACATAAACAGCTTGAATTTTCAATTATTATCTGAAAATTGCTTATTTAATTGCAATTTGAAAAAACAAGAATATTTTTAATTAAATTGCTTCTTTCCTATTGACAAGCTCCCTTTTTTTGTGTATTATAATATTACAAGAAGATAATATATCTATTTTATTTATCTTTCTTTTACATTCGGTCTCCTTATATAAAAAAGCGATTCATTTTGAACCGCTTTTTCTTATTTATCGCCCTTGTTACGAATCACAAAGCCTGTTTTCTTTTCGCTTGAAGTATTGCGTGGTTTTTTATTATCCTTACGGTAACGTTTTTCCTTATCGAAACGATCGTTGCTACGACTTCCTTTTTTGAAATCATCACGACGACTATTGCCACGGCGATCACGGTCTCGACGGTCGTCCCCACGACGGCCTCCACGACCTCCCTTAGCTTTACCACCGAAGCCATTACCTGATGGTTTAAATGGCAGTGGTTTTTCGCGCGCAATCTCCACTTCAGGAAGACTATCTGGATCTTGAACAGTCAGACTCAAGATATACATTGCCAATTCTTCTGGAGTAAATTCGGCAGCTAGCTTACGAGCATCCTTACCAAATTTCTCAAAGTTGGCACGGATTGTCTCATCTGCAAAATCACGTTCGATTTTCTTGAGAGCTACGTGTTTTTTTGCTTGGAAAGCTTCTTCTGCACTTGCAGGTTTGAGACCTTTCATGCGTTTCTTAGTCAAATTCTCAATGATTTGGAGGTAACCCATTTCATTTGGTGATACAAAAGTAATAGACTGACCTGACTTACCAGCACGACCTGTACGACCGATACGGTGAACATAACTTTCAGGATCTTGTGGAATATCGTAGTTATAGACATGAGTCACACCTGAAATATCCAACCCACGCGCTGCAACGTCTGTCGCAACCAAAACATCAAGATTGCCATTTTTAAAGTCACGAAGGACACGAAGACGTTTGTTTTGGTCTAGGTCTCCATGAATTCCTTCTGCACGGAAGCCACGGATTTTCAAACCACGAGTCAATTCATCCACACGGCGTTTTGTACGACCAAATACGATAGCAAGTTCTGGTTGTTCCACATCCATGAGACGAGTCATTGTGTCAAATTTTTCTTGTTCTTTGACTCGGATATAGTATTGGTCAACCAATTCTGTTGTCAATTCCTTAGCAGCAATCTTCACATGCTCAGGTTCTTTCATAAACTGAACACCGATACGTTTGATGGCATCTGGCATAGTTGCTGAGAAAAGCAAAGTTTGACGGTTTTCAGGGACACAATAAATGATAGCTTCGATGTCTTCAAGGAAGCCCATATTGAGCATTTCATCCGCTTCGTCAAGGATAAGAGTTTCAATATCTTGTAATTTCAAGGCCTTGCGTTTAATCAAGTCCAAAAGGCGACCAGGAGTTCCCACCACGATATGGGCACCAGATTTAAGAGCCTTAATTTGTTTTTCGATGCTTGATCCGCCATAAACTGAGCGAACTTTTACACCCTTACTACGACCAAAGCGGAAGAGTTCCTCTTGACTTTGGACAGCTAGTTCACGAGTTGGAGCGATGACCAAGGCTTGGATAGTCGCTTCTTCTGTACGGATTTTTTCAAGGGTTGGCAAGCCAAAGGCTGCAGTTTTACCTGTACCAGTCTGGGCTTGACCAATCACATCTTTACCTTCAAGAGCCAATGGAATAGTTTGCTCTTGGATAGGACTGGCTTCTACAAAACCAGCTTTTTCAATCTCTGCTAGCAAATCAGCAGACAAGTTTAATTCATTAAATTTCACGTTATTCTTCTTTCTAAAGGTGGTGCGAAGCCACCCTATAGGGCTTAGTTTATACTTTTCTTTTTATGACGTATTTTCATATACTGGATACAAAATCGTGTTGCTTCTTTTCCACAAAAGAAAAGTACTGTTTTCTTTGCAACCTATCTAGTATAACACAAGAGAGAAGCAAAAGATAGCCCAATCCGTCGATAAAGTCATGTAAACGATTTTTTTGAGAAAATAAAGTTAAACTTTCCACTATTTCATAAACTTTTTTAAAGCGTAGCAGAATTGTGCAAAAGTTTTTTTCTTGTGCTAGAATGAAATGCGAATAGGAGGAAGATAAATGTTAACTTATGATTTAATCGTTATCGGATTTGGTAAAGCTGGTAAAACACTAGCAGGTAAATTGGCTTCAGCTGGCAAAAAAGTTGCCCTCATTGAACGTAGCAAAGCCATGTACGGCGGAACTTGTATCAACATCGGTTGTATCCCAACTAAGACTTTGCTAGTTGCTGCTGAGAAGGACTTGTCTTTTGAAGAAGTGATTGCTACCAAAAACACTATCACTGGTCGCCTCAACGGTAAAAACTATGCGACTGTTGCTGGTACAGGCGTGGATATCTTTGATGCGGAAGCTCACTTCCTTTCAAATAAAGTCATCGAAATCCAAGCTGGTGATGAAAAGAAAGAACTGACTGCTGAAACAATCGTCATCAATACTGGTGCTGTTTCAAACGTCTTGCCAATCCCTGGACTCGCTACAAGCAAAAACGTCTTTGACTCAACAGGTATCCAAAACTTGGACAAATTACCTGAAAAACTTGGAGTCCTTGGTGGTGGAAATATCGGTCTTGAATTTGCCGGCCTTTACAACAAACTTGGAAGCAAGGTTACAGTCCTAGATGCCTTGGATACTTTCCTACCTCGTGCAGAACCTTCCATCGCAGCTCTTGCTAAACAATACATGGAAGAAGACGGTATTGAATTGCTTCAAAACATCCGTACTACTGAAATCAAAAACGATGGTGACCAAGTGCTTGTCGTAACTGAAAATGAAACTTACCGTTTCGATTCCCTTCTCTACGCAACTGGACGCAAACCAAATGTAGAACCACTTCAACTTGAAAATACAGATATTGAACTAACTGAACGTGGTGCTATTAAAGTAGACAAACATTGTCAAACAAACGTTCCTGGTGTCTTTGCAGTTGGAGATGTCAATGGCGGCCTTCAATTTACTTACATTTCACTTGATGACTTCCGTGTTGTTTACAGCTACCTTGCTGGAGATGGCAGCTACACGCTTGAAGACCGTCTCAATGTACCAAACACTATGTTCATCACACCTGCCCTTTCACAAGTTGGTTTGACTGAAAGCCAAGCAGCTGATTTGAAACTTCCATACGCCGTTAAGGAAATCCCTGTTGCAGCAATGCCTCGTGGTCACGTAAACGGAGACCTTCGCGGAGCTTTCAAAGCTGTTGTTAATACTGAAACAAAAGAAATTCTTGGAGCAAGCATCTTCTCAGAAGGTTCTCAAGAAATCATCAACATCATCACTGTTGCTATGGACAACAAGATTCCTTACACTTACTTCACAAAACAAATCTTCACTCACCCAACCTTGGCTGAGAACTTGAATGACTTGTTTGCGATTTAAGTTGAGATTTAATCGTATCGAACAGCCCTCTGAGGGCTGTTTTCATTTCTGCGAAATCTCATACTCTTCGAAAATCTCTTCAAACCACGTCAGCTTCACCTTGCCGTACTCAAGTACAGCCTGCGGCTAGCTTCCTAGTTTGCTCTTTGATTTTCATTGAGTATCAAATCTGTCTTTTCCCTCTTTTATGATATAATAGAAACATGAAATTAAAAACTACTTTGGGCCTCCTAGCTGGGCGCTCTTCCCACTTCATTTTAAGCCATCTTGGCCGTGGAAGTACGCTCCCAGGAAAACTCGCCCTTCAATTTGATAAAGATATTTTACAAAACCTAGCTAAGAACTACGAGATTGTCGTGGTCACTGGAACCAATGGAAAAACCTTGACAACTGCCCTCACTGTCGGCATTTTAAAAGAGGTTTATGGTCAAGTTCTGACCAACCCAAGCGGTGCCAACATGATTACAGGAATTGCGACAACCTTCTTAACAGCCAAATCTTCTAAAACTGGGAAAAATATTGCCGTCCTAGAAATCGACGAAGCCAGTCTATCTCGTATCTGTGACTATATCCAGCCAAGCTTATTTGTTATCACCAATATCTTCCGTGATCAGATGGACCGCTATGGTGAGATTTACACAACTTACAAGATGATTTTGGATGCTATTCGTAAGGTGCCTACTGCCACCGTTCTTCTTAATGGAGACAGTCCACTTTTCTACAAGCCAGCTATTCCAAATCCTGTAGAGTATTTTGGTTTTGACTTGGAGAAAGGACCAGCCCAGCTGGCTCACTATAATACCGAAGGGATTCTCTGTCCTGACTGCCAAGGCATCCTCAAATATGAGCATAATACCTATGCAAACTTGGGTGCCTATATCTGTGAAGACTGCGGATGTAAACGTCCTGATCTCGACTATCGCTTGACAGAATTGGTTGAGTTAACCAACAATCGCTCTCGCTTTGTCATTGACGGCCAAGAATACGGTATTCAAATCGGTGGTCTCTACAATATCTACAACGCCCTAGCTGCGGTTGCCATTGCCCGTTTCCTCGGCGCAGATTCGCAACTAATCAAGCAAGGATTTGATAAGAGCCGTGCTGTCTTTGGACGCCAAGAAACCTTCCATATCGGTAACAAGGAATGTACCCTTGTCTTAATTAAAAATCCAGTCGGTGCAACCCAAGCTATCGAAATGATTAAACTAGCTCCTTATCCATTTAGCCTATCAGTCCTCCTCAATGCCAACTATGCAGACGGTATTGATACCAGCTGGATTTGGGATGCTGATTTTGAACAAATCACTGACATGGACATTCCTGAAATCAATGCTGGCGGTGTTCGTCATTCTGAAATCGCACGTCGTCTCCGAGTGACAGGCTATCCAGCTGAAAAAATCACTGAAACAAGTAGTCTGGAGCAAGTTCTTAAGACAATTGAGAACCAAGACTGCAAGCATGCTTATATTCTGGCTACTTATACTGCTATGCTTGAATTCCGCGAACTGCTGGCTAGTCGTCAGATTGTTAGAAAGGAGATGAACTAATGGTTTATACTTCACTTTCCTCAAAAGATGGCATTTACCCTTATCAGCTCAACATTGCCCACCTCTACGGAAATCTTATGAATACCTATGGAGACAATGGAAACATCCTCATGCTCAAGTATGTAGCTGAAAAGCTGGGGGCTCATGTGACGGTTGACATCGTTTCTCTCCATGATGACTTTGATGAAAATCACTACGATATCGCCTTTTTCGGTGGTGGCCAAGACTTTGAACAAAGTATCATTGCAGACGACCTACCTGCTAAAAAAGAGAGCATTGACAACTACATCCAAAACGATGGTGTGGTTCTTGCTATCTGTGGTGGTTTCCAACTATTGGGTCAATATTATGTTGAAGCTTCAGGGAGACGCATCGAAGGACTAGGGGTCATGGGACATTATACCCTCAACCAGACCAACAACCGTTTTATCGGGGACATCAAGATTCACAATGAAGATTTCAATGAAACCTACTATGGTTTTGAAAATCATCAGGGCCGTACCTTCCTATCAGATGACCAAAAACCACTGGGACAGGTTGTCTATGGAAATGGAAACAATGAAGAAAAGGTCGGTGAAGGGGTTCATTATAAGAATGTCTTTGGTTCTTACTTCCACGGACCTATCCTCTCTCGTAATGCCAATCTAGCTTATCGCCTGGTCACGACTGCCCTCAAGAAGAAATACGGTCAGGATATCCAACTCCCTGCCTATGAGGACATCCTCAGCCAAGAAATCGCTGAGGAATACAGCGACGTCAAAAGCAAGGCTGACTTTTCTTAAACACAGTGAAACTATATCAAAGAACTCCGTTATCTTGTCGGAGTTCTTTTTGTCTGTTCTTTTACCCTTCTCCCTTGCATTTTCTCTTATTTTTTGCCAAAATAGAGGGGTAGAAAGAAGGTAGCATATGTCTAAATTACAACAAATCGTAACATATCTTGAATCAGAAAAACTAGACGTCGCTGTCGTATCTGACCCCGTCACAATCAATTACCTCACTGGCTTTTACAGTGATCCCCATGAACGCCAAATGTTCCTTTTTGTCCTAGCGGATCAGGAACCTCTCCTCTTTGTCCCAGCCCTTGAAGTTGAGCGTGCAAGCAGCACCGTTTCCTTCCCAGTTGTGGGCTATGTGGATTCTGAAAATCCATGGCAAAAAATGAAACATGCTCTTCCACACCTTGACTTCAAACGTGTAGCTGTTGAGTTTGACAATCTTATCTTGACAAAATACCATGGCTTGAAATCAGTTTTTGAAACTGCTGAGTTTGAAAACCTCACTCCTCGCATCCAACGCATGCGCCTCATCAAATCAGCTGACGAAGTGCAAAAAATGATGGTTGCAGGTCTCTATGCGGACAAGGCTGTTAATGTTGGTTTTGATAATATTTCTCTTGATAAGACTGAGACAGATATTATTGCACAAATTGACTTTGCCATGAAACGTGAAGGCTATGAAATGAGCTTTGATACCATGGTCTTGACAGGTGATAATGCTGCAAATCCACACGGCATTCCAGCAGCTAATAAGGTTGAAAATGACGCCCTTCTCCTCTTTGACCTCGGTGTTCTAGTCAACGGCTATGCATCAGATATGACTCGTACGGTCGCTGTTGGTAAACCAGACCAATTCAAGAAAGATATTTACAACTTGACTCTTGAAGCTCAACAAGCTGCTCTTGACTTTATCAAACCAGGTGTGACTGCCCATGAAGTGGACCGCGCCGCCCGTGAGGTCATCGAAAAAGCTGGTTACGGCGAGTACTTCAACCACCGTCTCGGTCATGGTATCGGTATGGATGTCCACGAATTCCCATCCATCATGGAAGGAAACGACATGGTCATCGAAGAAGGCATGTGCTTCTCTGTTGAACCAGGTATCTATATCCCTGGTAAAGTTGGTGTCCGTATTGAAGACTGCGGTGTTGTTACCAAGGATGGCTTTGACCTCTTTACAAGCACCAGCAAAGACTTGCTTTATTTTGATTAAATCTATACAAAAAAGTTAGCTCAAACAGCTAACTTTTTACTTTATCTTCTTAATACTCTGACTAAGCACAAACCCTACAATCATCCCTACCATATTTTGCATGAAATTTGGTAGAATTTCTGGTAGGGCTGCAGCCCAGCCATTCATCAATGTAGAACCCAAGGCGTAGCCCCCTACCATGGCAATAGTTGCCAAAACAAGGCCTAGCCACTGAGTTTTGCCTTTAAATCCTGCAAAAAATCCCTGCAAGCCATGGTTAACCAAGCTAAAGAACATCCACTGAGGGTAGCCTGATAAGAGGTCAATCAAGAAACCTGCTAGTCCTCCGACTACAGCTCCTTCACGACTACCAAAGTAGAAGGCCGTAAAGAAGACACCCGTATCTAAAAGAGTTAGAATGCCTGTCGGTGTTGGAATTTTTAAGAAATAGCCTAGAACCACAGAAAGGGCGGTTAATAGGGATACAAGGGCGATTTTAGTTGTTTTGGTTTGCTTCATATTGTCTTACTCCATATTGATCTGCTTGTGCAATGGCACGGTAAACGAAAGCCTTCGAGCTTTCTACTGCTGATAAAAGTTCATCACCTTTAACCAAGTGACTGGCAATGCTAGAGGCAAAGGTACAACCTGCGCCAGCATTTTGCCCTTGGATGACAGGATTTTCTAGGACTGTAAAGGTTTGTCCATCATAAAAAATATCTACAGCCTTGTCCTGACTAAGGCGATTGCCTCCCTTGATAATGACTGCTGGCGCGCCTAAGTCATGCAATTTCTGCGCTGCAGCTTTCATGTCTTCCAAGGTTTTGATTTCCTGACCAGCCAATAATTCTGCTTCAGGAAGATTAGGCGTAATCACACTGACATGAGGGAAAAAGCGAATCAACTCTTGGCAGAGTTCACTAACTGCTACATCGTGCGTTTCCTTGCAGACCAAGACAGGATCCAATACCACAGGCACTCCTGGGCGCTGCTTGATAAAGTCCAATGCCTTCTCAGCCACACTGACAGTAGGGAGAAGACCAATCTTAATTCCCCCAAACTCCACATCACGCAAGCTATCCAATTCATGTTGAAAAATGGCATCGTCAGTTGGAAAGACTTCAAATCCTTTTTCTGTTAAGGCTGTCAAACAAGTCACTGCTACAAAGCCATGCAAGCCGTTCAAGGTATAGGTAGCCAAATCAGCGGATAAACCACCACCACTAAAAATATCATTTCCAGAAAGTGCTAAAATACGATTATTCTTCATAACGAATCTCCTTTAAATACAAACCATTAGGTGCTGCCGTTGGACCAGCAAGTTGCCTGTCCTTCTTCTCCAAAATCAGGCCAATCTGCTCTACTGGCATGCGGTCATTGCCGATTTTAAGCAGTGTCCCCACCATATTGCGGATCTGCTTATACAAGAAACCATTTCCTGAAAAGGTAAAGGTTAAAAACTGGCCTGTCTCATCAACACTAAGACTAGCTTCTGTAATGGTGCGAACCTTGTCTTCCACACTGGTCCCAGAGGCTGTAAAACCTGTAAAATCATGGGTCCCTTCTAATTTCTTGACAGCCTCCTGCATCCGTTCCACATCAAGCGGATAAGGAAAGTGGGTGGCATAGTGACGACGCATAGGATTTTTGGGACGGCCCCTGTCTACGATAAACTCATAGGTCTTACTGTGCTTGGCATAACGGCAATGAAAATCATCCGCCACAAGTTCAATCGAAATTACATCAATATCTTCAGGGGACTGAGTGTCTAGAGCAAAACGGAGCTTTTCCTCATTCATCTGATAAGGCAGGTCAAAATGAATCACCTGTCCCAGGGCATGAACCCCACTATCTGTCCTACCAGCACCGTGAACAGTAATAGCTTGCCCTTTATTTAACCTGGTCAAGGTTTTTTCAATTTCTTCCTGAACGCTACGCGCATGGGGCTGGCGCTGAAAACCAGCAAAAGCGTAACCATCATAGGAAATAGTTGCTTTATATCTCGTCATAACTTCTATTTTATCAAGAAAATAATCTGAAAACAAGGTTCTAAAACAAATATTGTATGGGTACAAAAATCCTAAAAAGAAAAACTTAGGAACCAATCCTAAGCTCTCTTTTGAAGTAGGTACATGACAAAGATAGAGGTTACAATCAACCACCCTCCTAAGATACTAAAGACCAACATCCCATTATGCGTTAGTAAGCCAATTGCACCTAGAACAAATGGAGTCGTAAAGGCTCCGAAACTACAGCCTAAAACTGCAAATGAAGTTGCTTGATTGAGGAGTTTAGCTGGAATTCGTTCAGAGACAAGTTGAAAGACCGTCGTCAAGGCTACACTGTAGGCAAAACCAGCCAGAATACTCCCTGCCACTACCACCCACAAGGATGGAGACAGGGCAATCACAATTTGCCCTAAGCCGAAGGTAATACCAGACCAGAGGAGCAATTTCTCTTTAAAGATAGAAATCAAGAAAGAAAAACTCACACCAGCCACAATCCCGATCAACTGCATGACACTAAGAACAAAACTAGATAACTGGGCATCTCCAAGCCCTCTTTCCACCATCAAACTTGGAATACGGATGGTAATAGCTGTATTGGTACAAACTACAACTGCCGCTTCGATAGCTAGGATAAAAATCAAGCCTTTCATTTCACCAGTTAAGCGACTTGCTTCCTTCGTTTTTTTCTTGATTTCTTTCTTTTCTTTTCCATAAGGTACAAAGAGCAGATAAAGGGTCAACACCAAAAATCCAGCACTATAGGCTAAGAAAGTAGCTGTCCAACCAAAGGCCAACAACTGGCCGACTGCCAAGGTAATGAGAGAAGCCCCCACAACCTCTGCAGAACCGCGTAGCCCTAGCATCTGAATTCGCGTTTTCCCTTGATAGCGTTCACTGATGATGGAAATGGCTTTGGCATTGATCATCCCAACACCCAAACCAAAAAGAATCCGTGTTCCAAAGACAAAGGGATAGGCTTGATACCAGAAGGGAGCCGTCCCGCTCAGTGATAAAATCAACAATCCCAAACTAATCTGTAATCGCTCAGGAAATATTTTTTCTAAGAAACCATTTAGCAGTAACATAATCATGATCCCAAAAGATGGCAAGCTCGCTAAGAGCTCAATTTGTTCCTTAGGGTAGCCTTGATAATAGTCAAACATAGCTGGCAGGGCACTCGAGATGGAAAAGGAAGTAATCAAAACGAGGGAGAGAGCCAAAATACTGGCCCGTTCTAAAAATTGTTTCATGAAATCTCTTTCTATATTTCTCTTAATCTTCTACTTTTTTGATAGTCATCAAACAAGCAAGAAAAGAAGAAGCCTCTTTGGTGTACAGACTCCTTCTTAAACTCGAAAATGAATCCCTTGTATCTTAGGATGACTTTCTCTTGATTTGCTTGATAAAGTAGAAGATAAATCCTGCCACCATATAGGCAACAAAGATAATCAGACACCACTTGAACACGACATCCCAACCCTTGTTCACATTCAAAAAGAAGTAAGGGAAGGGACTGACCTTAGAATTAGGAACATCAAGTTTCAGTACCAAGCCATTAAAAAGAGCAAAAATCATATACAGCAAGGGTAAAATCGTCCACACAATTGGATCCCATATTTTGTATTGACCCTGTTTATCAAACAAGAGGGTATCTGCTAAAAACCAGAGGGGAACGATATAGTGGCAAAGGAAATTTTCTAGAGTATAGAAATTGGTCGCAATGGGCGCCAAGAGGAAATGGTAAATCACACAGGTAATCATGATACTCATGGTGACCCCACCTTTTAGACGCAAAAGACTTGGTCTTTGCCAGTTTTCACCTAAACGGCTCATAACCTTTAGGAGATAGAGTGTAAAAATCGCTACTAAGAGATTGGACAGAACCGTATAATAGAGTAGCATCCCAAAGCCACCATGCTTGGCGATTTCAAGGTAAACTCCCGTAAAAGCCGCTAGAAACAAGAAGATACGGCTATAAAATACAAGTTTATAGTGCTTTGACATGTTTAAATTTTCTTCACAAACTCTGATTTGAGTTTCATGGCACCAAAGCCATCAATTTTACAGTCGATATTGTGGTCGCCTTCTACGATACGGATATTTTTCACGCGCGTCCCTTGTTTCAAATCTTTTGGCGCACCTTTTACTTTCAAGTCCTTGATGAGGGTTACAGTATCACCGTCAGCCAATTTATTTCCGTTGGCATCGATAGCGACAATGCCCTCTTCTACATCTGCAACTTCAGCAGGATTCCACTCATGAGCACACTCTGGGCAAACCAGTAGGGCACCGTCTTCGTAGACATACTCTGAGTTACATTTTGGGCAATTTGGTAGGTTGTTCATGGTTTCTCCTTATAATCATTCACTATTCTTTGAAAATCAAAATTTCTCGAACAGCAACTATTATACCTTAAAATCAGCATTTTGACAAATTTAGAAAAAAACCGATATCAATCTATCGGCTTCTCTACATTTACATTCTTTTTTCAGCTTCTGCTTTGATTTTTTCAACTACTTCTTGAATGTTCAAGCCAGTTGTATCAAGGTAGACAGCGTCCTCTGCTTGTTTGAGAGGCGAAGTCTCACGATGACTATCCTTGTAGTCACGCTCAGCAATTTCCTCTTTTAGGGTTTCAAGGTCTGTTTCAATTCCCTTGGCAATATTTTCCTTGTAACGGCGCTCTGCTCGTTCATCTACCGAAGCTACTAGGAAAATTTTCAATTCTGCTTGTGGCAATACAACAGTTCCAATATCGCGACCGTCCATGACAATACCGCCTTGTTGGGCAATTGCTTGTTGGAGAGAAACTAGTTTCTCACGTACTTCAGGAATTGCTGCAATTGCTGAAACATGATTGGTCACTTCATTTTCACGGATAGGATGGGTAATATCCACATCTCCTACAAAGACCAGCTGTTCTCCAGTTTCTGAACGCCCAAAACTAATTGGATGCCGGTCCAATAAGGATAGAAGTGCTTCCACTTCTTCTACTCCTAACTGGTTCTTGAGAGCCATATAGGTCGCTGCACGATACATAGCACCTGTATCTAGGTAGGTGTAACCAAAATCCTTGGCAATAATCTTTGCGACTGTACTCTTACCACTTGAAGCTGGACCGTCAATAGCAATTTGAATTGTTTTCATATCAACTCCTATTTGATTTTGACAACATCACCTGGATTAGCAAACCAAGATCCTGTAGTCATGTGCCCAGGATTCAAAGCCTCTAACTGCGCAATCGAAATCCCAGCGCGAGCGGCAATGGCTGCTTCTCCTTCTCCAGCTAAGACTTTTGTCGTCCCTTCTGGATCAGTTGGATGTTCTGAACTACTAGAGGACTCTTCTACCTTTTCCTCCGAACTAGAAGATACCTGCTCTGAACTACTAGAGGATGAAATCTGTACTACATTTGCATCAGAATCGTGAAAATCTTTCAAGGCTGCCGTGCGATTACTCCCACCCGATGAAAGATAGATAAGAACAATAATCATCACGACTACAATCACAAAGAAAATACTTGCTAAAATAGTCAAGATACGATTAGCCAACACTCCTCCACCTTGTTCTCTCTTACGACGTTCTGATCTTGTTTCTTCTTGATTCTCATAAATATCTTCTTGCCACGGTTCTTTTGCCATACCTTACTCCTTGTTTTTTTTTACTTTTCTTATTACAATATAAATATGAAAATCACACTTATACCTGAACGCTGCATTGCCTGTGGGCTTTGCCAAACTTATTCTGAATTATTTGATTACCACGATAATGGAATCGTGCGTTTTTACGATGATCCTGATCAACTAGAAAAAGAAATTTCTCCTAGTCAGGACGTCGTAGAAGCTGTTAGAAACTGTCCGACACGTGCCTTGATTAAAGATCAACTCTAATATCGACAAGAACGTTCCACTCCTTCTAGTTTAGCATATTTCCATGCAAAATTATAGTCTTTTCTCTTTATTTTTTTCTGTAAAATCAGGAAGATCACTTTTTTCTTTGATAAGATAAAGTGGTCTTTTTTTGGTCTCTAGATAAATCTTACTGATGTACTTGCCGAGAATCCCAATGGTCAAGAGTTGAATCCCACCAAGGAAGAGAATAACAGCCATCAGAGAGGTCCAACCTGACGTCGGATTGCCCAAAATAAGAGTCCGAACCACAACAAAAAAGGTCATTAGTAGAGAAATAAAACAAGATAGGAGACCTGCCACAAAGGCTATAATCAAGGGAAAATCTGAAAAATTAACAATCCCTTCAATGGAGTAGAAAAAGAGTTGCCTAAAACTCCAACTGGTCTTGCCGGCCTGTCTTTCAACATTTGGATAGTCCAGATAGTGGGTTTTAAAACCGACCCAGGCAAAAAGTCCTTTAGAAAAACGATTGGACTCAGTTAAGCTTAAAATGGCATCGACTACAGATCTTCTCATCATGCGAAAATCACGGACACCTGACGGCAGGGCTACTGGACTAATTTTTTTCATGAAGCCGTAAAATAGATCAGCACAAAAACTGCGAAAGAAGGGTTCTCCCTCCCGACTAGTTCTCCGTGTTCCAACACAGTCCAAATCTATATTCTGGTCTAGTAAGTTTTTCATCTCAAGCAACATACTAGGAGGGTCCTGGAGGTCTGCATCCATCACTACCACCAAATCTCCTGTCGCATATTGCAAGCCTGCATAGAGAGCTGCTTCTTTGCCAAAATTTCGCGAGAAAGAAATATAATGCACTGCCGGATTTTGCTCCCGATAGGACTTTAAGAGTTCCAAGGTCCCATCACTTGATCCATCGTCGACAAAGACATACTCAATTTCTGTTTCCAAATCTGGAAGTAAAGCTTCCAAAGCCTGATAAAAAAGAGGAAGTACTTCCTCTTCGTTTAAACAGGGGACAATGATTGACATCACCATCTTAGTCTTCAAATCCATTTGGATGCTTGCTTTGCCAACGCCATGCGTCTTCACACATTTGGGTGATGCCTAATTCTGCTTCCCAGCCGAGTTCTGCTTTGGCTTTTGCAGGATCTGAATAGCAGGCTGCGATATCCCCTGGGCGACGGTCTACGATGCGGTAAGGAATTGGACGTCCCACTGCTTTTTCCATATTTTGGATAATTTCAAGAACTGAGTAGCCTTTACCTGTTCCAAGGTTATAAACGTTTAGACCTGAACCTTTTTGGATTTTTTTCAGAGCTGCAACGTGACCTTTAGCCAAATCGACAACGTGGATATAGTCACGAACACCAGTTCCGTCTTCCGTATCGTAATCGTCTCCAAACACTTGCACTTGCTCTAATTTTCCAACGGCTACTTGAGTCACATATGGCAAGAGATTGTTTGGAATACCGTTTGGATTTTCTCCCAAATCTCCACTCTCATGGGCTCCGATTGGGTTAAAGTAACGAAGCAAGACCACATTCCATTCTGAGTCTGCTTTGTAAATATCGGTCAAAATTTCCTCAAGCATAAGCTTAGTGCGGCCATATGGATTAGTCACTGAAAGTGGGAAATCTTCCAAGATGGGCACTGTATGCGGATCTCCGTAAACTGTCGCAGAAGAACTGAAAATGATGTTTTTACAGTTGTTTTCTTCCATAACTTTCAAAAGGCTAACAGTCCCTGCGATATTGTTGTCATAATAGGCAAGAGGAATACGAGTAGATTCACCGACAGCCTTCAAACCAGCAAAGTGAATGACCCCTGTTGGTTCTTCTTGCTTGAAAATATCTCTGAGGGTATCGGTATCACGAATATCTGCCTCATAGAAAGGCACTTCAACTCCTGTGATTCTTTCAACAACTTCTAAACTTTTTCTATTACTATTAACAAGGTTATCCACCACAACAACCTGATGACCTGCTTGGATTAACTCAATAACAGTATGGGTTCCGATAAAACCTGCTCCACCCGTTACCAAAATCTTTTCTTGCATCTTCTTTCCTCGATTCTCAGATTATTTTTTCTTATTTTACCATTTTTGATAGGGAATGTCATTTGCCATCCTAGAGGGTAGGATAAAATTTCAGTAAAATGCTTATTCGCTTTTTACCCGTTTGACATAGTTTTCAATTGGGTAGTTTAGAGGGTCCAAGGTCAACTCCTTGTCTTGGATCAGTTGAGCTAGATGGTAACCAATGATAGGACCAGTTGTGAGGCCTGAGGAACCTAGTCCACTAGCAGCATAGACACCTGATAAGCCAGGTACTTGTCCAAAGAAAGGAGAGAAATCACTGGTATAGGCACGGATTCCCACACGCTCAGCTCTTGAAGTCGCTACTGCCAAGACTGGATAGTGAGGCAAGGCTGCCTCCTCCATTTGTTGGAGTAAGGTTTCATCTACCGTCAAATCAAATCCCATATCATTTTCATGGGTAGCGCCTAGGGATAATTTCCCACCTGCAAAAGGAATCAAATCCCACTCCTCTTCTGGCATAACAACAGGGTAAGCTTCCATGTCTTGGGCAAGTTGATAATCTCGGAGTTGCCCCTTTTGGGGACGAACATCTACTTCATAACCTAAAGGCTCTAACAGGTGTCCCAACCAAGCTCCCGTCGCCAAAATAACCTGATCAAACACCTCTTCTCCAATCTGGTATCCTGATGCTAAAGGTGTCAGAGTCACTTTTTCTTTGACCAGCGTGACGTGACTGGCTTCCAGTAAACGAGTCACTAAGAGTTGACCATCTACTCTCGCTCCACCAGAAGCATAGAGCAAGTGATCAAATCCCTGCAAGCCAGGGAATAATTCATTTGCTGATGCTTGATCCAGAATGGCTAATTGCCCTATCAAAGGAGATTCTTCTCTACGCTGGAGGGCTAGTTGATAGAGTTCTTCCAACTTGGACTCATTCTTCTTCAGGAGAAAGACTCCCGAACGCTGGTAAAAGTCGATTTCTTGTCCTGACTTCTCTAAATCAGCTAATAAATCCACATAAAAGTCAGCCCCCAAGCGCGCCATTTTGTACCAGGCCTTATTGCGGCGTTTGGAAAACCAGGGGCTGATAATTCCTGCTGCGGCCTTAGTAGCCTGACCTTGTCCATGATCAAAGACTGTTACTTCTAGATCACTTTCTTTCGAGAGGTAGTAGGTAGCTGTTGCACCTACAATCCCTGCTCCAATAATGGCAACTTTTTTCATTGTCTTCACCTTCTAACTAGATATGGTGGAAAGGATTGGTCGATGCTTGACTAGGTAAGATATCAATAGTCCAGCCTTTTTCCTCTTTCCATTGATTAAGAAGCTCTGCAATTTTTTCTACAAAAAGCACTTCGATATAGTGACCTGGGTCCAAGGCTAGCAAGCCATCAGACAGCATATCCTGAGCAGTGTGGTAGTAAATATCACCAGTGATATAAACATCTGCCCCCTTTGCCAAAGCATCCTTATAGAAAGACTGCCCGCTACCACCACAGATGGCCACTCTTGAAATAGGCTTCTGCAAATCTCTCTCTTGATAATGCACCAATCGAAGGCTATCTAAACCAAAGACTTGCTTGACATGCTGGGCCAATTCCCCAAATGTCTGAGGCTGAACATTCCCAATACGTCCAATTCCACGTTCAGGACCTGTCTCCTGCAGATAAGTCGTTTCCTCGATACCTAGCATCTGACAGAACCAATCATTGAGGCCATTTTCAACGATGTCAATATTGGTATGGCTGACATAAACTGCGATGTCATGCTTTATCAAATCAATGTAAATCTGATTTTGTGGACGGCTAGCTACCAAATCCTTGATGGGACGGAAAATCGGCGCATGCTTGACGATAATCAAGTCTACACCCTTTTCAATGGCTTCAACCACCGTTTCTTCACGAATATCGAGAGCCACCATGACCCTTTGGATATCCTTGTCTAAAGTACCAATTTGCAGACCACGACTGTCTCCCTCCATGGAAAATTCCTGAGGGCAAAAGGCTTCATACGCATTAATCACTTCACTTGCTAACATGGAGAACCTCCTTGATGGCTTGAATTTTATCTACTAGAACTTGACGTTCTTCCAGATTTTTTTCTGGGATTTGTCCGAGGGCAAACTCTAGCTTAACAGCTTCTTTTTGCCATTTTTGGACAAAGACTGGACTGACCTCTTTGGACAAGAAGGGACCAAAGCGAACATCACTAGCTGATAGCTTCATTTGTCCTGCTTCCACCACCAAAATCTCGTAAAACTTGCCAGCCTCTTCTAAGATACTTTCAGCTACAATCTGAAATTCGTTCTCTTGTAGCCAGATACGCAAGTCGTCTTCACGATTATTGGGTTGGAGGATCAATCGTTCTACATTAGCTAACTTGTCCAAGCCTTCTTCTAAAATCCTAGCAATCAAACGACCACCCATACCAGCAATGGTAATGACAGACACTTGGTCTGCCTCTTCAAAGGCTGCCAAGCCATTGGCTAAACGAACCTGGATTTTCTCCTTTAGGCCGTGAGCCTCAACATTTTTGACCGCAGACTGATAGGGACCTTCCACCACCTCACCCGCAATGGCACTTTTGATTTGGCCTCTTTCGACCAACTCGATAGGCAGATAAGCATGGTCACTTCCCACATCTAGTAAAATGGCTCCCTGTGGCACAAAGGAAGCCACTAATTCTAATCTCTTTGAAATCATTTTCTCTCACTTTCCAAAACTCTATTCCTTCTTATTATACCACATTTCAGCTGGCAATCTTGTACCTAAAAAGACCGCAATCCACAGATTGCAGCCTTTCTTTATTTTCTAGCTTGGTAGCGACTGGTCAAAATGAAAATCACGGTAAAGACCAACATCATGACACCATAAACAGGTAATGTTTGTCCTGTTAAGGTTGAAATTTCAAGTAGTTTTTGAATTCTTGGGAAGAGAGCTGTAGCTAGGAAGCCTCCTACTGACCAAACAATCAGGAGGACACGCCATAGGGTAAATGGCATGCAGGCTCTAAATACAGATAAGAAACCAATTGACCCCAAGAGATAATAGAGTAGAGTTGAAATTTCTAACTCAGACCAACCTTGGCTACTTCCAAATATTTTCACAAAAAGAACGCTGAACACAACCATGAGAGCACTTGGTAGAGCACGAAGCATGGATCTTCTGAGGAAGTTTGGCTCAACAGGTTTGATATTTCGCTCAAAAGTCAGAACGAATGGTGGGAACCCTTCCACGAACTGGTCAATCATGGTAATCTGGATCGGAATGAAGGGGAAAATCAAGATCCACTCAGACCGACCTAGTAAAGCACTGGCGATACAGATAACTGCGAGCAAGAATGAGTAGATGGTCTTTATCAAGAAAATCGGTGCAATGTGGGCAATATTATTAACCACACGACGACCTTCAAAAAGAATCTCAGGAACATCATTAAAGTCAGAGTTCAAGAGAACCAGATTGGCAATCTGACGAGTCGCTGGATCTCCCTCAGCCATCACGATAGAACAATCCGCCTCACGAAGGGCCAGGATATCATTAACTCCATCCCCTGTCATAGCTGTTGTATGCCCCGCTTTTTTCAGTGTTTGGATGATGAGTTTCTTTTGATGAGGGGAAACACGTCCGAAAATAGCTGTCTCCTCAGCCATAGCAATCAATTCCTCATCCGTAATTTTTGAGCAATCTACATAACTGTCATAGTCTGCAAAACCAGCCTTCTGGGCAATGCTGGATACCGTAACTGGATTGTCCCCAGAAATGATTTTGAGTCCCACTTCTTGAGAACGAAGATAGTCCAGCGTCTCAGCTGCTCCTTCTCGTATCGGGTCCAAGATTTCTAGCAAGGCTAGAGCCTGAATATCAGATGGTTTCTGTGGTTTGTGATGGTCTAATTTCTCCTGACTGAGAGCTAAGACCAAGACACGTGACCCTCTCTCCAAGGCCTCCCTGGCTTCTGGGGCTTCAGAGTCCAGCAACATCTCAGGCGCACCTAAGAAAACTGTCCCCAAACCTTCCAATTCCATAGCTCCCCACTTGCGGTCGCTGGAGAAGGGAAGATTAGAGAGCATAGGATAGGCTACTTGGCCTTGGAAGCGCTGGCGAATAGCTTGGGCAGTTGGATTTTTATCCTCACTGTGGGCCATGTAGCTGGCCAAAATGCTGGCAATAGTCTCTTCACCATAAGTTGCCGTCAGTGGAAGAACAGCCTCCACCTGCATCTTTCCTTGGGTGATGGTGCCCGTCTTGTCCAAACAGAGCATATCCACGCGTGCCAAGGTCTCAACAGAGTACATCTCCTGCACCAAGACCTTTTTCAAGCCCAACTTAATCACCGCAGTCAAAAGCGAAGTAATGGTCAAAAGGGCAATTCCCTTAGGTAACATCCCCAGAAGGGCTGTCGACGAATTTACAACGGACGACTTAAGAGGCAAGCCTTTTAAAAGCAAGGCTTCTAGTAAGAGAGCCAGACCAAAAGGAATGATAATCTTCCCAGTAAAACCAGCTAGCCTGTCCAACGATTTCATGATACGAGAGTTGATTGGTTTAACGGTCTTGGCTTCCAGCATGAGTTTGGCAGCATAGTTGTCTGCACCGACATGATGAACCTGAGCTAAAACTGACCCACTGGCTAGGAAACTTCCTGACAAAAGCAAGGTATCCACTTCCTTTTGCACCAAATCACTTTCCCCCGTCAACATGGCTTCATTAACCTCCGCAAAGCCTTCCAAAACCAAGGCATCACTGGGAATCTGCTCTCCAGCAGACAGACGAATGACATCTCCTAGCACCAATTCTTCCGGATTCAGAGCCACTTCTTGACCATCACGGATGGTTTTGACCTTTTCCTTGGTCATGAGATTGAGCTTGTCCACCATGTGTTTGGCCCGTAGCTCAGTCACAATTCCAGAAAAAGCGTTAAAGCAGATAACGGCAAAGAAGACCAGATTGCTCCAAGCCTGCACAAAGGCAAGTGCCAAAGCAATGGCAAAGTTCAAAGCGTTAAAAAGGGTAAAGACATTTCGTTTAACGATTTGCCAAGTACTGGTACTGGCTGATGCGGTAAAATCATTGACCAAGCCCTTAGCCTGTCTTTCCTCGACTTCTCTTTGGGTTAATCCCATAATCTTATTTTTATCCATAAATTCTATCATATCATTTTTTCTAAAAGAATTCTAATCTCATCCTAAATATGCACCTAGTCAAGGGAAAAGTTTGCCAGCCCTCCTTTGATAAGGTATAATAATAACAAGAAAAGAATCGAAGGAGATCGCATGTTTTATACTTATTTACGTGGATTGGTTGTCTTACTCCTCTGGTCCATCAATGGCAATGCCCACTATCATAATACTGATAAAATTCCTAATCAAGATGAAAATTATATTCTGGTTGCACCTCACCGCACCTGGTGGGATCCAGTTTATATGGCCTTTGCGACCAAGCCAAAACAGTTCATCTTTATGGCCAAAAAAGAGCTCTTTACCAATCGTATCTTTGGCTGGTGGATTCGTATGTGTGGCGCCTTTCCCATCGACCGTGAAAATCCTAGCGCCTCAGCCATCAAATACCCTATCAATGTTCTCAAAAAAAGTGACCGCTCTCTCATCATGTTTCCAAGTGGAAGCCGTCACTCAAATGATGTAAAAGGTGGCGTAGCCCTGATTGCCAAAATGGCCAAGGTCCGTATCATGCCGGTTACCTACACAGGTCCCATGACCTTGAAGGGCTTGGTTAGTCGTGAACGTGTCGACATGAACTTTGGAAATCCAATCGATATCTCAGATATCAAGAAAATGAATGATGAAGGCATTGAAACAGTCGCCAATCGTATCCAAGCCGAATTCCAACGTTTGGACCAAGAAACCAAACAATGGCACAATAATAAAAAACCGAACCCACTCTGGTGGTTTATCCGCATTCCTGCCCTCATCCTTGCCATTATCCTCGCTATCCTAACCATCATCTTTAGCTTTATCGCGAGCTTCGTATGGAATCCAGATAAGAAAAGAGAAAAACTTAGTTAAATAAATACAACAATCCCTTGGCAAAAGCCAAGGGATAATTCTTTTATTTGATTTTCCATTTTTGGGCCAACCAGCCGGAAAAGGCTAGGAATCGTTCAGCCACTTGCTCATGATGCCCATAAGAATCAAAGACAAACTGACCATTCGGATAGCGTTTTTGAAGACTGGTATGGATCTGCTCAGCATAGACTGGTGCTTGAGCCAAGCGATTGCTATGATTGACTCCTTCTGTTTGACCGTTCTGTAAATACAGCAAACAGTCCAAATTTTTCACCTTTTCTTCCCTACAGTAAGTCACAAAATCAGGATACCAAAAGGAACCGCAGATTGAAAAGACACAGGAAACCTTGTCAAAGCTGAAAAGACTGTAGACTGCAGCCAAACCACCTAGTGAGTAACCTCCATAAGCAAGACGATTTTTGTCCAGGCGATAAAGCGACTGCAGCTTGTCTAAAAGACCTCCAAATAAATGGCCATGATAGGCATCTGCCTGACCTCCAAAATCTGGAGCTCCATCTCTCAGAGCCGATGTCGCCCAGGGCGTGTAGTCGTCTAGGCGATTTTTAGAAGTCAAGCCCACTAAAATCACAGATTCGGAAAGGGACGATAGGAAATCCAAGTTTCCATCATTCAATAAAATAGCCGGATAGCTTTGATTAGGATCATAGGTCGAAGGAAGACTGACCTTGACTTGGATTCCTTCCCAATCAAACTCTTTATTTATTGATAAAGTCATTGATTTTCTCAAGGGAATCAATCACTGCTGGACCGTAATCCATCAACTCATCGTAAGATATAGTCATGATTTTTTGATTCTTAATAGCAGGAACACCTTCCAAAACAGTATTTGCCTTCATCAACTCTACAGCATTGGCATCCAATTTTTTATTGCGGTCGCTGGTTACATAGATAATCAACTCAGGATCCATTGACACAAGATTTTCCAAGGTCAAGCCTGATGTTCCCGTTGCAACGTTTGTATAACCAAGTTGGTTCAGCAGGCTTTCTTGCAAAGCAGACTTGTAGGCACCAAAGGTTTCGTCATTATAAGCAACCATAATCAAAGCCTTTTTCTTTTCACCTTGGCTTGCTGGATTTGCTTTCTTAACAGCGTCAATTTTAGTTTGTAATTGAGCTGCGTATTCATTGGCCTTGTCCTGCACATTAAAAATCATTCCAAGATTTTTTACATCTTCTACGATATTCCCCAAATCTTGCTGAATTGTTGAGAGAGAAGCTTTTTGTGTATAAACTGGGATTTTATTTTCATTCCAAGTGCTAACTGTCCCCAAGGATTTTTCAGAAAACATCATGTTTCGACCCATCACAGCGTCTGGCTCATAAGAAAGGACTGTCTCTTGTGAGACTGTTTTTTTATCCCCAATTTGAGGAATCGTTGCAATCGCGTCCTTGTATTTGTCCGTCACAGCATTATCAGGGTTAAGCATGCCAGCAATTTTATCCTTCAACCCCAACTCCAATAAGATTTCAGTGGTTGAAAGATTGTTGGTGATCACTTTTTCAGGTGCCTTGTCAAAGACTTGTTCGACTTCATTCCCTTTCGCGTCATAGGTTTTGACCGTTAACGGATAAGTCGTCTCTGCGTTAACCTTTTGACTTGTTTCTGTGCTAGATTGTGTAGTAGCTTTTTCTGTAGTAGTGTTACCACAAGCTGCCAAAGTTAATGTAGCTACTGTTACTAGTAAAATATTAAGTGTTTTTTTCATCTTGTTTTCCTTTTCATTCTTATAAATAGTGAATCATAGCTTGCTGATCCTCGGTCCAAGTAACCTGACTTTGAACTCCGTATACAGTTTGCAATGACTCAGGGGTGATGGTCTCCTTTGGAGTCCCTTGGTAAAGGATTTCTCCCTCTTTCATCAGATAGAGATAATCCGAATAGCGACAAGCAAGTTGAATATCATGCAGGACAGCTAGAACATTGACCTTAAGCTCCTTCACAATGGCCAACAAGTCTAGCTGATACTTGATATCCAGGTGATTGGTTGGTTCGTCTAGGAGCAAGAGAGTCGGTTCTTGCGCCAAGGCGCGGGCTAATAAGACTCGCTGTTTCTCTCCTCCTGACAGGGACGAATAGAGACGAGTTTTCTTCTCAAGCATATCCACCTTAACGAGGGCATCTTGAACAAGTGTAAAATCTCTTTCCCTTTCCTTCTGTAAAAAAGAGAGGTGGGGAGTTCTTCCCAGCAAGACGATTTCCTCAACTGTACAATCAAACTGCAATTGATTAAACTGGGTGACAACTGCCATTTGCTTGGCTGTTTCTTTGAGTGACCAATGCTCCAGAGGCTTTCCATCTAGGCTTATCAAGCCTTTGTCCGCCTTTTCCTGACGATAGAGGAGTTTAAGTAGACTGGTTTTCCCGCTTCCATTTGGTCCTAATATCGTGTGAAATTGATTCCCTTCAACCTTAAGAGAGACTCCTTTGAGGATTTTTTTCTCTCCTAGTCCAAAATGGATATCCTGACAAATCAAGTCCATATCAGCCCCTCACCTCCCTTCGCCTACCTCCAACAATATAGATAAAGAAGGGAGCACCTACTAAGGCTGTGAAAATACCAATAGGAAGCTCTGCGTTTGGAATGATGATACGAGAGAGTACGTCTGCCCAGATGACAAAGAGGGAACCCATCAAGGTTGCAACAGGAAAAAGCCTCTTGTAATTCGTTCCTACTAACCCTCGAGCTAAATGTGGAGTAATCAGACCGACAAATCCAATAATCCCACAGGTTGCCACTAAGACTGCTGTCAGCACAGCCACCATGGTCACATAAAGATACCAATAAAAGCGTAAGGGAATCCCCAAAGTTAAAGCAGCCTCATCTCCCATCATCATCGCATTGAAAACACGATACTGAGTAGAGAAAAATAGAAAGGCCATTCCTACTATTATAGTTGGCAGGACCAAGTCTGCCCAGGTAGTCCCAGCGAGCGAGCCCATGGTCCAAAACTTAATGGTCATCACACTGTCCGCATTAGCACCAACTGAGATAATAAAGTTTGAAAAAGCCAGAAAGAGAGCATTGACCACCGTTCCTGATAAAATCAGACTAGAAGTCGTCATCCTTCCCTGCATAGAGGCAATGATGAGGACAGAAATTGTTGCCAAAATAGCTCCAAGAAAAGCTCCAAGGCTAATCATCACTTTTAAACCAAGAATGATGCTCAAAGTTGCCCCTAGAGTTGCACCCGCAGATATTCCTAAGACATAAGGCTCAGCGATGGGATTGTTCACTGTGGACTGCATCACGCTACCACACATAGAAAGGCCTGCTCCCACTATCAGACCTAACAATACTCGGGGAAATCTCATGTTCCATACAATGACAAGAGTGGACTTGGAAACCTCTCCTATCTCAAGAGGAAATCCTAATCTGCTCAAAATAATCCGATAGGTATCTCCTAGATCAATTGCAACAGATCCCATTGAAACTGCTAGAAAGAGAGAAATCCCTAAAGTAGCTAGCAAAATAACTAAAAGTAACACAAATTGCTGGTCTTGTCGGCTTCCAGAAAATTTGGAAAGCATGCAAACCTCCTATGATAGAATCTTAAAAATTTAGAAAATTCTCATGAAAAAGTATACCATATTTTCAACTGCGTAACAAGATGAGAACAAATGAATATAGTTGGTTTTATTGTGCTAGGAACCGTAACCGAAGATTAAACTTGAGTATGTCGAGGTAAGGTGACAACATAAAAAGCCCTCTGAAAATCAGAGAGCCAATTTGAGCTCGGGATAAAATCCTAGTGAAACAAAAAAATCTACACGGTCAGAAAAGTCTCTATCGTGCCATTTTCATACATGATGTATAGTCCAAGTAGAATGAATACTAAGGGCACAATGATTCGCTCGTATTTTTCAATTGTCTCGAATATTAACGGAATAGAGGATAACACCCGACTAATCTCGCATAAGATAATTATGCCGATTACAAACACAAGCAACGCCACGAGGGTCTGTGACCAATCTAACGAAGCAAAATAAGGTATATAGATACCTAAATTATCTCCGCCAGACGCAATTGTCAGCAATGTAACTGTCCAAAACAGTTGATTTGCCTTGCTTTGTTCTAATCTTTCAATAATTTCTTCCTCTTCTTCCTCTTCTTCCTCACCTTCTCCAACAATTGCAAAGCGAATCCCTAAATAGATAGGGATTAAACCAAGCAATCCAACCATCCATTCTTCAGGCACGAAATTAACGACATAAGCAGCAACTAAACTCGCCCCTACAAGTAAGCCTGTGCCTAGATATTGCCCCGCATAAATATGCCATTTTTGTTTATTCTGTGATAGCTGTGCAAATAAAATAAATAAAATAATTAAATAATCGATACTGGTGGAAATATAAACACCAATAGCAGATATGATTGTCTGTCCCATAAAAACCTCCTGTATTAGTCAGTAATAAATCAGCAGATTTTAGGAGAGCACAGACACATTAATTTAGCTATCGCTAGTGGGTAATGTCGAACATAGGAAAGCATTTTACTCCTCCTCAAAACGTAGTTACAAAGTAATTTCTAACTGGAATTCGGTGACTACTTCCATGTAAAGTATAACATACTTTACTTCGTAAAGTGTGGGCTCTCCGAGGGGGCTTGCAGACAGCTACTCGGCTTTTCAAGCCGAGTAGCTACGCACCTTTATGGTGTAATTAGCTGATACCATTTGAGATTTTTGTAGTCTCCAAAATTGTGACCGATAAAACCTCAATAAAAAGCCCTCTAAAATTAGAGAGCTGATTTGAGGTCAGGCTAAAATCCTAGTGAAAAAAATGGAACTCCTTGTGTTCATCGAACACGGTGTCGTTTCCCTATTTTCATACGGATTTCTTACGCCCTTAACATCATGATTCTTGCTGGATAAAACGTTTATAGACTAGACGGCGAGGAGAAGAATGTACGAAACTTTCAGTGAAACAAAAAAATCTCCCCGAAGGGAGATCATTCTGGTTTATTTTACCTTACAGTGCTAGGAACCGTAACCAAAGATTATACTTGAGCATATCAAGGTAAGGTGACAAAAGTAAAAAAGCTACCCAATAGAGTAGCTTCATTATCAAGATATGCTCAATTGAACACGGCCTAAGCACTTGGCAAAAAAGATAAAATTTCCTAGAAACTGAAGTTTCTTCGCCAATTTTCCTATTTTTGCTTTGTGCTTTTAACGGCCTTTGTATCTTGAATTAGCGACGAAGTCCTAGAGAGTTGATCAACTCACGGTAACGGTTAACGTCGTTTTTACGCAAGTATGCAAGCAAGTTACGACGGCGACCGATTTTCTTCATCAATCCACGGTAAGTAGCGTGGTCTTTTTTGTGTTGTTTGATGTGTTCATTAAGGTGGTTGATTTCCCAAGTAAGGACAGCAACTTGAACCTCTACTGAACCTGTATCACCTTCGTGACGTGCATATTGTGCGATAATTTCATTTTTTTTCTCTTTTGAGATTGCCATGATGTTTCTCCTTTTTATTTGGCTTCATCCGAGTGACAGGTTGGCATGCCTGTAACCAAGAAGAAGTTATTTGTCTTTACGACAATCCCTATTCTACCAATAACTAACTTCTTTGTCAACAGATTTACTTTCTTGTTTTAAACATGCTATAACAATCATAGCAAGAAATCCAAGTTGTCTGTTTTTTAAAACGAGGTGATTATCATGCCTAGATTCTATTCCCATCTCCCCTACTATCTGGTCATATTTTTCTTTTATTGGCCACTTTATGAGTTGGTCTTGCTAGTTGTTTCTGACCCCCTTACACTCAAGGGACTCTGTATAAACAATCTTCTCTTCTTTACACCTCTGGTAATCTTGATTATATCGCTACTCTATAGCTACCGTTTCCGTTTCTCACTTTGGTGGTTAATTGGTAACGGACTGCTCTTTTGCTTTACTATCATAACCTTCGGTGAATTTATCTGGTTTTACTTTTTAGCCTATGAAATCTTTGCTCTGGTGGGCATGGCTTCCGGTATTGGCATCAAGCATATTCTACAAAAAATGAAAAACAAAAAACTTTCACAAAATCCTTGAAAAATCTCACAATCATGCTATAATAATCCATAGAGACAAGTCACTTAGTCCCTTTCTACTAGAGAGTGCGTGGTTGCTGGAAACGCATAGAGAGCCTAAACTGATACTACTCTTGAGTTTTTTATGAAAACATAAAACGGCGGCCACGTTAGAGCCAATCAGAGGTGTCCCTCTTTTTTGAGGAACATAAATGAAGGTGGAACCACGTTGCGACGTCCTTTTGAGGATGTCGCTTTTTGTTTTTCTAGCTTTCAAAATCCTCTGTCCCTGTTTTTAAAATAGGGTTCACACATTCGTCAATAATATAAGTAAGGAGAACATCATGATTAACATTACTTTCCCAGATGGCGCTGTTCGTGAATTCGAAGCTGGCGTTACTACTTTTGAAATTGCCCAATCTATCAGCAATTCCCTAGCTAAAAAAGCCTTGGCTGGTAAATTCAACGGCAAACTCATCGACACTACTCGTGCTATCACTGAAGATGGAAGCATCGAAATCGTGACACCTGATCACGAAGATGCCCTTCCAATCTTGCGTCACTCAGCTGCTCACTTGTTCGCCCAAGCAGCTCGTCGTCTTTTCCCAGACATTCACTTGGGAGTTGGTCCAGCCATCGAAGATGGTTTCTACTATGATACTGACAACACAGCTGGTCAAATCTCTAACGAAGACCTTCCTCGTATCGAAGAAGAAATGCAAAAAATTGTCAAAGAAAATTTCCCATCAATCCGTGAAGAAGTGACTAAAGACGAGGCACGTGAAATCTTCAAGAACGACCCTTACAAGTTGGAATTGATTGAAGAACACTCTGAAGACGAGGGCGGTTTGACTATCTACCGTCAAGGTGAATATGTGGACCTCTGCCGTGGCCCACACGTTCCTTCAACAGGTCGTATCCAAATCTTCCACCTTCTCCATGTAGCAGGTGCTTACTGGCGTGGAAATAGCGACAACGCTATGATGCAACGTATCTACGGTACAGCTTGGTTTGACAAAAAAGACTTGAAAAACTACCTTCAAATGCGTGAAGAAGCCAAAGAACGTGACCACCGTAAACTTGGGAAAGAGCTTGACCTCTTCATGATTTCACAAGAGGTTGGTCAAGGACTTCCATTCTGGTTGCCAAATGGTGCGACTATTCGTCGTGAGTTGGAACGCTATATCGTTGACAAGGAGTTGGCTTCAGGCTACCAACACGTTTACACTCCACCACTTGCTTCTGTTGAACTTTACAAGACTTCTGGTCACTGGGATCATTACCAAGAAGACATGTTCCCAACTATGGACATGGGGGACGGGGAAGAATTTGTCCTTCGTCCAATGAACTGTCCGCACCACATCCAAGTCTTCAAACACCATGTTCACTCTTACCGTGAATTGCCAATCCGTATCGCTGAAATCGGTATGATGCACCGTTATGAAAAATCAGGTGCCCTTACTGGTCTTCAACGTGTACGTGAAATGTCTCTTAACGACGGTCACCTTTTCGTTACTCCAGAACAAATCCAAGAAGAATTCCAGCGTGCCCTTCAGTTGATTATCGATGTTTATGAAGATTTCAACTTGACTGAATACCGCTTCCGCCTCTCTCTTCGTGACCCTCAAGATACTCACAAGTACTTTGATAACGATGAAATGTGGGAAAATGCCCAAACCATGCTTCGTGCAGCTCTTGATGAAATGGGTGTGGATTACTTTGAAGCCGAAGGTGAAGCAGCCTTCTACGGACCAAAATTGGATATTCAAGTTAAGACAGCCCTTGGAAAAGAAGAAACCCTTTCTACTATCCAACTTGACTTCTTGCTTCCAGAACGCTTCGACCTTAAATACATCGGAGCTGATGGCGAAGAGCACCGTCCAGTTATGATCCACCGTGGAGTTATCTCAACTATGGAACGCTTCACAGCTATCTTGATTGAGAACTACAAAGGTGCCTTCCCAACTTGGCTTGCACCTCACCAAGTAACCCTCATCCCAGTATCTAACGAAAAACACGTGGACTACGCTTGGGAAGTGGCTAAGAAACTCCGTGACCGCGGTGTCCGTGCAGATGTAGATGAGCGCAATGAAAAAATGCAGTTCAAGATCCGTGCTTCACAAACCAGCAAGATTCCTTACCAATTGATCGTTGGGGACAAGGAAATGGAAGACGGAACTGTTAACGTTCGTCGCTATGGCCAAAAAGAAACACAAACTGTCTCAGTTGATGACTTTGTTCAAGCTATCCTAGCTGATATCGCCAACAAATCACGAGTTGAGAAATAAAAAATAAAACCTAGGATAAAATCCTAGCTAGCTAAAAAGCAACAACTGAACAGCTGTTGCTTTTTATATTTTATTTAATCTGAACTAGTAGTGATTGACCAAACCACCACACAAGATTTGCTTTCATGAGTTGGATAAGGTTAATATCCTCAATCCTTGTCTGCTTCATTTTCTTTTACGAGATCGTTTTGTGAATCTTTTTCAGAGAGTTTTTGATCAATATACTTGTCAATGTTTTCATAAAATTCCTTGGTCGCTTCACTATCTAATGTTGGCGAGTTCTGAACTTGATTCACTTTCAATTGAACAGATTGAATACCGTAAGAGGCTTGTTTTTGGTGGAGTGTTTCTAATTCTTCTTCTGAAATCGGATCTCCAACAACCGTCAAGACCAATTCATTGTTACTTGACTTGTAGACTTGATTAATAACCGTATAATTGGCGAACTCTTTTCCTACAAACTGTTTGATCCCTTCTTTGCGCGCTTGTTCTATTGTCAGAGTAACTGCCGAATAGCTAGCTGGAAGAATCAACAATACAATCAAAGAAATCAAGCCAATTCTCATTTTAATGCTCAGCTCTTTAAATGAAGTTAAAGGAGATTTTCTCATCAAAATTCTTGTTCCAACAATGTTGGCTAGCATGATAAAGACACAGTTGATCAAGAAAAGATAGAGAGCCCCCAATAAAAATCGTACATTCCCATTAGCTAAACCATAGCCAGCAGTACAGATAGGCGGCATCAAAGCTGTAGCAATGGCTACTCCTGGCACGATATTGTTTGCTTCTTTTTTCCTTGAACCGATCACACCAGCAATCCCACCAGCAATAGCAATGAGAACATCCCAAATGGTTGGAGAGGTTCGTGCGATCAACTCGCTACTTGCATAAGACAAGGGAGAAATCCAGAAATACAGAGTCGAGACAAGCAAACTGACCAACACTTGAGTCAATAAAACCCCTAGAGCTTGCTTGATTAAACGCGTATCAAAAATAGCTAAACCGAATCCCAGTCCAACAATCGGTGTCATGAGAGGTGAAATTAACATGGCTCCAATAATAACAGCTGTTGAATTCATATTTAGACCGATAGAGGCAATAAAAATTGCACACATCAAAATCGCTGTATCTCTCAATCGAACATGAAGGTCATCGTATAATTTCTCACGGTATTCCCGTGTTGAATAATTGGCAGTCATTTGTCCTCTCCTCTTTCCTTATTTAAATCGGTATAATAATTAATAATAACAGCTGATAAACAGCCAAAAAATATGAGCCCATAAATCGTCAAGAAGACACTGGTAATCCTTCCAATCAAGGTCACAGCTAGGAGATCCCCGTAGCCGACAGTCGTCGAAGTCACAAAAGCATACCAAAGACCGTCTCCGTAATTTGTGATAGCAGGTTCAACTAGGAAAAGCACGCCTCCTGACCCAAAAACAAAGGTCACAAAACTCAGAGCAAACCGAGTAAAACCCGTAACCTGTATAATATGCCATAACATTTTTAAACGTCTCATTTGTTCTCCTTATTCATACTAGCTCCTGACCGAGCCGTTTTTTCCAATAATCAAAGTGAAGATAGGACATGATCTCCATTTTTTCTTCTCACCTGTTATTCTTTTGAAAATTATCTTTTAAGTATCCGTCAGTCCATCCTTTATATTATATCAAAAATTTTACAGTTTTTCTCTGACGAAATCTATCAATTGAATAGATAGATGAAGCAAGAAATTTTTGTTTCCTTATCCGAAGAAGGAAAAACGGTATCTCCTGAACCTTGATACTATGCGTTTTATTCTTTATAATTTAGCTATTTCAAAATTACAAGTTCTCCATTCTTAATTTCCCAAACTTGGTCAAACTTACTTAATAATTCGTTTTGGCGATGTAAAGTAACAATGACGGCACTTGGTAGTTCCAGAACTCTTTCCAATTCCATTTTAAACTGATTAGTATCCAAGGCAGAGAAAGGTTCGTCTAGGATAAGCAATGGATTTTTACGATTTTTCTCACGATTTAAATACATTCGTTGTTGCTGACCACCTGACAGGGATTGTGGTGGAATTTTTTCAAAATCTTCTTCTCTGAATTTTTCATTGAAACTATTGAATAGTGTTACATTATTTTCATAACTCGAAATAAATGTATGTTCTTGTTGCAGAATCATACCGAATCTTCCCCAAAGATGGTCCAAAACAAGCCCATCTAGCACAATTTGTCCTTCAAAATCTTCATCTGTTCCATTTAAAATGTTGAGAAGACTACTTTTTCCAGAACCATTCTTACCAATAAGCGCAATTTTATCCCCTTTTTGAATCGTAGCGGAAGTAATTATCAATTTTGATTCTCCCAGTTGTTTGGAAATGTTTTTCAAAGTAATCGTATCAAAAGAATGTTGAGGTGCTTGAACTGAAACGGGTCTCCCAACAATGTTTTGAAAACTCTTGATTACAGGCTTTACGGACTCTAACATTTGTAAATCATAAAGGATTTCCTGTATTGGTTCAGAAAAAGCATTAATATATCCGAAACTCGCCACCACCTCAGGAATACCGAGTTGCTGGTGAGATAGAGAGTAGGCTAAATAAATAAACAGAACAAGACTAATGAATTCAAAAGAAACACCTGTCAATAAGATGCCTGTAATTTTTGTCAAACCATACTTAAAATACTTATCCTGCAAATTCTTTAGAGAGCTCTTTTGTTGATTCAAAAAATGCGACATAGTTAGTTTATTTACCAAATGATGTCCCATGAGCAAATCCTCCAAGGTTCGATAGTAATCTCCTTGTTTTTTCAAGTAAACCTGTCTACGATTAGCGGTCAACTTCCCAACGATTTTAGGAATTTGAATACTAATTCCAGTGGAAAAGATTAAAATCAGTGATACAATAGGATTAATTGTTCTGCTAATAATGAAAGCGTAAATGATGATACGTAAAATTTGTTTGATAAAACTCATCAATGGAGGAAGGTAATCCTTTTCCAACGAATCTAGGTCATTAGATTGATAGGAAATATACTCTGCTACTGTTTTCTGCTTGAAATCGTGGTGACTGAGTCCCAGAAGTGAACGAAACCACTCATTTTTCAAAGTAGTCGAAAAGATAATCCCCTGCTTCCAATCAAGTATCATTTGGATATAGTTACAACTCAAATAGCCTGCCACTGACATAGAGTAACCATATAGAGCTACTTGATAATCCCCTTTGATTAATGCCTGCGTGAAATACGGTAACAAAGCTGTGCAGATATTCGATACTACACCAAAAAGAAAATTAAAGAAGAGATACCATCTAATAGTTTTAAGATATGGTAGCATATACGATACTCCTTGCTAATGCGTTTTTTTACATATCGCAGAACAATCTCTACTATTCCCTATTTCAGATAGTGCGATACTCGGACATTGAGTGCAATAATTGTAAATCACACAAGTTCTGCAGTTTTTACTATCATTCAAAATATAATTTGCTATTTTGTAAAATATAGGTCTATCCCATGTTTCTTTGATAGATGTAAAATGAATATTTCCAACACTTCTATTGAAAGTAAGCTTTTTCAGTTTTTCTAACGATTTAGGCTATTTCGTGACACACCCACAATCCGTGAAAATTCTGGTTATATCAGATTATGTGATTTTCGTAAGAATTTTATATTGTCTCCAATCATGGTAGTCTCCTTTTACTTGATAAAACTATTATAACATTTAGAAATTAAAAACTGGTTCAAAATCAATAGGATGTGTGTATTCGATACATTCAATAAATTCTTGGAAACAGTTCTACACCAGTTACACAAATCTATATACACCTATCTCATTCAAAATAAAAAGAAAGCTGCAGTTCTTTTAATCCTGTATCAACGATTCATTCTGAAATCGAATAGGAGACATTTCCCAAGTCTACAATTCACTTCATCTCAAATTAATTTCTGTAATTCACCCTTAGTTTATAGATTTTATACTCAACAAAAGTATAAAGCATACAAAACTTCACTTTGAACCAGTATTTATACTATATTCCGTATTAAAAATTCTATTATTGGTTTTGAAAAAAAACAGTCTTCAAATATCCTGAAATATAGCAAAAAGAGATTGGGTAAAAACTCATTGTCTCTTCTCACTCAAGGACTAAGTTCACTTGAGCAAACTGAATCCGCACTATCGTTCCTTTTCCGACCTCAGACTCGATGCGAATCTGGTGACCTAGTTCTTCAGAAATTTTCTTAGATAGATAGAGGCCAAGTCCAGATGACTGCTGAGTTAGGCGTCCATTATATCCTGAAAAGCCACGTTCAAAGACTCGGAGGACATCACTGTTTTTTATCCCGATTCCCGTATCCTTGATACAAAGCTCTTGCCCGTCCATATAAATCTCCAGACCACCTTCCTTGGTGTACTTGAGACTGTTTGAGATAATTTGTTCAATGACCACTAGCAGCCACTTTTTATCCGTCACGATTTCTTTATCAAGGTCATGTAGATTGACATTTAAGCCTTTTTGAATAAAGAAAAGAGCGTATTTACGAATTATTTCCTTGACCAAGTCCTCAATTTGAACCTGCTTTAAGACCAAATCATCATGAAAACTTTCTAAACGCAGGTACTGTAAAACTAGATTGGTATAGGAATCGATTTTAAAAATTTCCTGTTCTAACTGCTGCTTCAGTTGGCGGTCGGCTACTTCTGCAACTAAGAGTTGACTGGCTGCAATGGGGGTCTTAATCTGATGGACCCACAAGGTATAGTAATCCAGCAAATCCGTCAGTTTTCTTTCTGAATCTGACCTTTGCTGATAGAGTTCCATCTCACGCGCTTCTAATTTTTCTGCTAAAGCTATTTCCAAAGGAGACTGGGTTTCCCTCTCCCCATAGAGAATTTCCTGGCGATAGACCTGCATTTCCACCAATATGTCCCAAGTGAGAAATAAGATGGTTACAAAGCAACACAGCAGGAAAAAGTAGAGAAAGTAAATTCCCAAACTGGCAAATAAAAACTGAAAGAGCAAAACCAGAAACGTCAAAGAAAGCAGATAGACAAACAGACGACTACGGGAGCGCAGATAGGCTAGAAAAAATGGTTTCCAATCAAGCATGCTTCAGTCCGTACCCTATACCTTTCTTGGTTTCGATAAATCCAGCCAAGCCCTGCTCTTCCAACTTTTTACGCAAACGAGCCACATTGACAGAGAGGGTATTATCATCAATGAAAAAGTCACTGTTCCAAAGTTCCCGCATCAGGTCATCACGCGCTACAATATTGCCTGCATGCTCAAATAAAACGCGTAAAATCTGGAATTCATTCTTGGTCAAATTCAAGACTTGCCCTTGATAATGTACATCCATTGATTTGGTATTAAGGATCACACCGGCGTATTCCAGTAAACTCTCGTCACGCCCAAACTCATAGGAACGACGCAACAAGCCCTGAACCTTGGCTAAAAGAACCTGCTGGTCAAAAGGCTTGGTCACAAAGTCATCCGCGCCCATATTGATTGCCATGACAATATCCATAGCCTGGTCTCTCGAAGACAGAAACATGATAGGTACCTTGGAAATCTTACGAATTTCCTGACACCAGTGATAGCCATTAAACAAGGGCAAACCAATATCCATGAGGACCAGATGAGGCTCCGACTGGACAAAAAGACTCAAAACTTCCATAAAGTCTTCTACCAGCACCACTTCAAATCCCCATTCAGAGAGCATTTTCCCGACCTGTTGACGAATGACCTGATCATCTTCTACTAATAAAACCTTGTGCATCTGATTCTCCTTTGCTAATTTTAGGAGTCTTAAATCCTTTAGTATAAATAGAGGGCTTAGTATCTAATACTTTTTTGACATTTCCTTGTCACAACAGCTCAAAAACAGATAGTGAATAACCCCATTGATATCATACCTTATTTTCAGACATAGTGCCAGCACTACCCATTTATTTTTAATTTTTTCAACCCTCATTTCAGTTCTTTTATACATCCCCTTAACCAAAATTTATATCTATTCTTCCAAACCTTGAGTGTAGTTAAAACGACACTCTATACTCTTCTAATATTGAAAAGCTCCTTATCAAGTGGTATCCGTAAAAAGTTCTAGCTTTCAGATTGACAATCTGAAAAAGATTTGTTAAGATATGAATGAATAGAATTTAATATTCATTCAGAAAAGAGGTGAATCAAATTGGACAAAAAACAGGCTTTGAAATCCGCAGCTTATGAAGTTTTTTCAAAAAAAGGATACAAGGCGACAGGAATTTCAGAAATTGCTAGACAAGCTCATATGGCAGTCGGATCTTTTTACAACTATTACGAAAGTAAAGAAGCTATTTTTTTAGATATCTATATTGATGAAAACAATCGTGTTCGCCAAACTATGATCGAAGAACTGGATTGGGAAATTGATATGATTAATCTTATTAGTCAACTCTTTGCTCAATCCAGAGCACTCGTTTCTTCCAATAAAATCCTTGCAGAATGGTACAATCCTGCCATAGCAGATGAGTTGCATAGCTACTATTCCTCAGAAGAAGGGAAAGTCACGAATCCATTTCATCAATTTCTCGTGAAAACCTTTACTCATCGTTTACAGGCTGAAGGCCATTCTCCAGAAAAAATTCAAGATATTTTACAAGTTTACAACCTATTTTACTACATGGATATGCATATCACAGAAAATGATTTTCCAGATATTAGCAAAACTGTAGAAATACTAGCAACCAACTTCATTAAAGGAATACTGAAATAAAGAAATCTTTTCTTTATTTTTTGAAAATTCTTGAATGAAGAAAAATATTATTCATTCATAAAAATTATTACACTATAGGAGCTTAAAAATGAAACGAGGGAAAAAAATGTTCATGATTATTCTAACTACACTTGGAGTGCTCGGCTTTATATCTTGGGGAATCATTGCCTACCTTGGACGAAGTCAGACTTTATCGATACAATCCATTGAAAATCCCAGCGGAGATTTATATTTAGTTCACATCACAAAACCAAAAAATCAAATATGGAAAGCTGGCTCCTATGCTCAGTTTAAGCTTCCTGATAGCTTGTTTGGTACAAACAAAAGCCCAGTAAAGGAGGAACAGACTAGCCGATGGCTAACTCTTGCTTCCACTCCTGATGAGGACGAAATTCTTATTGTAACCCATAATAGTGGTAGCGTGTTCAAGGAAACCTTAACACATTTACCAGCTGGTAGTGAAATTGAGATGAGTTGGCTGGAGTCATCTTTATCTGTTAAAGATAATGACCAAGCACTAGTTTGTTTTGCCTCTGATGTCGGTATTTCTACTCTACGTCCAGTTATGAAAGAGTGGGCTGGTAAGCGCTCCATCATTCTTAATCATTTAGACAAAGGAGTAAACATTTTTGATAATGAGTTAAGAGAGCTTAGTAAGAATAATCCGAATCTAACTTATAAAACTAGCGAAACCTTTTCTCAAAGCCAAGCATTTTTAAAAAATGCGGTTGTGAAATACGGTAACCAAGCTATTTATCTCTTAACCGGCCAACCTGATGATATAAATGAGATGAAAAATTTCTTAAAAGAGAATGGGATTGACGACAAACAGATACAAACAAGTATGTTTAGAGGTTTGAAATAAAAGCAAACTGTCTTCTATGTGTCTGAATCATACCATTATAGGTCGGTATGTAGAGAGCTCGTACAAACCAACTAGTAAATTCTATGTGATTGTGATAAGATAAATAAAAAGAAAGGAGCTCTTATGACCAATATTTTTGACTATCTGAAAGATGTCGCATACGATTCCTTTTACGACCTTCCTTTGAATGAGTTAGACATTCTAGCCTTAACAGAAGCTACCTACCTCACCTTTGATAATCTAGTCTCCACAAGTCCTCAGCGACTTTTAGACCTGGCACCTCAGGTTCCAAGGGAACCCAACATGTTGACCAGCAAAAATCGCCTCCAGCTATTAGATGAACTAGCTCAACACAAACGCTTCAAAAATTGCAAACTCTCCTATTTTATCAACGACATCGACCCTGAGCTGCAAAAGCAGTTTGCGGCTATGACCTACCGCCTCACTCTCGATACCTATCTGATTGTCTTTCGTGGGACTGATGACAGTATCATTGGCTGGAAGGAAGATTTCCACCTGACCTATATGAAGGAAATTCCTGCTCAAAAGCACGCCCTCGCCTATTTAAAAAACTTTTTTGCCCAACACCCTAAGCAAAAGGTCATTCTGGCTGGGCATTCCAAGGGAGGAAATCTAGCTATCTATGCTGCTAGTCAAATTGAGCAAAGCTTGCAACATCGGATCACAGCAGTTTATACCTATGATTCGCCTGGTCTCCACAAAGAACTGACACAGACCGAAGGTTATCAAAGGATAATGGATAGAACCAAGGTCTTCATCCCACAAGGATCCATTATCGGTATGATGATGGAAATCCCTAACCACCAAATCATCGTGCACAGTACTGCCTTAGGTGGTATCGCCCAACACGATACTTTTAGCTGGCAGATTGAAGACAAGCACTTCGTCCAACTGGATAAAACCAACAGTGATAGCCAACAAGTTGACACAACCTTCAAGGAGTGGGTGGCGACAGTCCCTGACGAAGAACTTCAGCTCTACTTCGATCTCTTCTTTGGCACCATTCTTGATTCTGGTATTACATCTATCAATGACTTGTCTTCCTTAAAGGCTATCGAACACATTCGTCATCTCTTCGTCCAAGCTCAATCTCTCACTCCAGAAGAAAGGGAAACCATGGGACGCCTCACCCAGTTATTGATTGATACCCGTTACCAAGCATGGAAAAATAGATAGTACTCTTGAAAATCAAATGTATACAAAACAAAAGACCTAGAATACATACTTTCATGTGCATTCTAAGTCTTTTTAAATAGAATCTGACTACCAAATAATCCCTTTGTAGGCTATCAAAATGAGGGCTAATAGCAGGACATAAAAGGCAAGGAAAAGCCATTTCATTTTGACACAGAGAGCTACGTACTCCCGAATAAAAGCAGATGGTATGTAGTAGCCTGCCGTCCTACATCCGAGGCCATCTCCCTTCATTTTTAACTTACGAGCATAGGTACTTGTTCTAAAGACATGATAATCATTTGTTACAAAGAGGAATTGAGGTTTGGCTACCAGCTTCTCACCAAGTTCCTTAGAAAAGAGAAGGTTCTCGTAGGTAGTCCTTGATTGGTCCTCCAGGATAATCCCATCTTGGGGAACATCGGTCTCTTCAAGCAGATAGTTTGTAATAGCCTGCGCTTCAGAAATCTTTTCATCTGCTCCTTGACCACCACTGGCAATGATTTTGATATGAGGATTCTTAGAATTGTGGTAAGCTTCTACTGCCTTATCAATTCTCCTCTTTAGCAAAGGTGTTACCTTTTCTCCGTCTAACAAACCTGCACCATGAATGATGATAAAATCATAATGCTTCTTCTTAGGAATAAAGAGATACAAGATAGAGTACAACATAAAACCCACAAAAGCAAAACCAAAAATAAAGTAAGAATAAGCAATAAATGCAAATAAAATGTTTAGAAAGTGATTGGTGTAAAATAATTCATTTCTATCACCCAATCGAAATGACATCAAGGCAAAAAATAACAAAATGACTATTCCAAGGAGCATTGAGAGATAATTAGCCTTTGAACGTCCCTCTCGCTTCAACAAAATGACCCCATTATAGATTAAAAAGATGCCACTTAGAAAAATCAGTATCGGAAGTAAAATAAAGGGAAATATAAAAAAAGCGAAATGAATCTTCTCATACCCATTTTGATAAAAAAGGTAGCCTAGATAAAAATAACTGGAAATGAGGGATAATAAGAATAATACTGGATTCCACAAACTTCTATTATCCTTCCAAAATGACACTATAAAGGCTAATACAATTCCTATAACGAGATACATTTCTTCCTCCTTTTATGAGTTCATTCTATCATAATTATCCAAAGAAAAAAAGAGGGCACCTATCCCTCTCAATCCTTCATCTGACTCTCTGCATCTGCCACGACCTGTTCTAGACTGGTCTGACCAAGTTCAGCCTCCATAGCCAGCTGGATTCTCTCCAATTTTTGATCTAAAACATCATGAATATGAGCTCCAACTGGGCAATTTGGATTTGGATTGTCATGGAAACTGAAGAGTTGGCCTGTCTTACCAAGACATTCGACCGCTTGATAAACATCTAAAAGACTAATGTCTTTGAGATCCTTAACAATCTCTGTTCCCCCTGTTCCGCGCGCTACTGAAATCAGTTCAGCCTTCTTCAACTGGGACAAGGTCTTTCTGATAATGACAGGATTGACCCCGACACTAGCAGCCAGAAAATCACTGGTCACCTTGCTTTCCTTCCCCTTGAGGGCAATGATTATCAGCATATGAGTCGCAATGGTAAATCTACTTGGAATTTGCATACTCTTCTCCTTTTTACGAGGCTAGCCTACCTCTACTCTTCTCTTTCTTTTATTATACCCTTTTTGGTTGTAATGTCAATTATTACCACTTTTCAACCAAGCATCTAATTCCCTATCATAGCCCTCTTTCTGGGCCAATTCTCTCAGAAATTCCTGATGATGAGTATGGTGGATACCATTGACTAGACTTTCATAATAAACCTCAAAATAGGGAAGTTTGAGGTCTTTAGCCAACTGCAATTCAGCTGCCACATCGTAGTCCACCCGTCGGAAGTCCATATCTACCAAGCCCTTGTCATCAAACTCCAAAATCATATACTGGGCCCGCAAGTCCTTCCGCAACTGGGCATCTAGAAAGAAAGGTTGACCAATCGAACCTGGATTGACAATCAATTGCCCACCAGTCCCATAACGAAGCAACTGCTGATGAATATGACCATAAACAGCAATATCACAAGACGGGTTGGTCACCAAGCGGTCAAAATCCTCTTGCGCTCCAGTATGAATCAACTCTCTCCCCCAGTTCTTATCAGGAAGATGGTGGCTAATTCCCACCGTCAAATCCCCAAACTGACGATGAATCTGGAGTGGTTGATTGTGGAGCAGTTCAATTTCTTCTAGGGAAATTTCCTCTAAAACATACTGGCACTGTCGCAAGAGATAGCGTTGACTGGGACGAGTACTATCCAATTCCTTGCGGACACCATGCCAAAGACTGTCTTCCCAGTTTCCCAAAACTCTAGCCGTAATCGGTAGTTGATCCAACAAGTCCAAAATCCTTCTACGCCCTGTCCCTGGCATGAGAATATCTCCCAGAAGCCAGTATTCATCCACTCCTAGCTGCCGAGCATCTGCCAAAACAGCCTCCAAGGCGGTGGTATTTCCATGAATATCTGAAAGAAGAGCTATTTTCATCATATCCATCTCCTCGTTTTTTCTCTTGCAATAAGTATAACATAAAAAGTCACAGCTAGAGAAATCTAGCTTTTTTTGATATACTAGATATAGATATTAGACAAGAGGAAACGAATGACCCCGAATAAAGAAGATTATCTAAAATGTATTTATGAAATCGGCATAGACCTGCATAAAATTACCAACAAGGAAATTGCGGCCCGCATGCAAGTCTCTCCCCCTGCCGTAACTGAAATGATTAAACGGATGAAGAGTGAAAATCTCATCCTCAAGGACAAGGAATGTGGCTATCTACTGACTGACCTCGGCCTCAAATTGGTCTCTGAGCTCTATCGTAAGCATCGCTTGATTGAAGTTTTTCTAGTCCATCATTTAGACTATACAAGTGACCAGATTCACGAGGAAGCTGAGGTCTTGGAACATACTGTCTCTGACCTGTTCGTGGAAAGACTGGATAAATTGCTAGGATTTCCCAAGACCTGTCCTCATGGAGGAACTATTCCTGTCAAGGGAGAACTCTTGGTTGAAATCAATAACCTGCCACTAGCTGATATCAAGGAAGCTGGCGCCTACCGCCTGACTCGGGTGCACGATAGTTTTGACATTCTCCATTATCTGGATAAGCACTCACTTCGCATCGGTGATCCGCTCCAAGTCAAGCAGTTTGATGGCTTCAGTAACACCTTTACTATCCTTAGTAAAGACGAGGATTTACAAGTGAATATGGACATTGCCAAACAACTCTATGTCGAGAAAATCAACTAATTTCTCAAGTCCCCCAACCAACCCTGAAAGTTTTATTTTCAGGGTTTTATTTCTATCATTTGATTTTGCTTTCATTTAATTGTAGAATATTTGTAAAAAAAAGAAAGATAGTTTAAACTATGAAAAAATCACTAAAAATTTTTGCTACATCTAAATGGTTTGACCTCTTTGGGGTTGCTTTAGTCGTTGGGATTGCGATTGCATCTGGTTACCTCAACTCTCGTCTCGATAAATTCGTAGATTGGGGACCATGGACTGCTCTTGTTCCCTTTGGATTGATTTCCGTAACCAATGTTGGGATTTCCATGTTGTCCACTCGTTTTACAGGAAAATTAAGCAAGTGGGGAAATTACTTTGGCATTATCAATACGATTTTGTCCGGTACTATTGATTATATCCTTGGAAATAAGGCGGCCATCATCACCTATCCCGTCACCTTCCTCATTTATACCTTTGCCATTAAGAAATGGGAAGCTTCGCAAGAAGGCAGACCCAACCAAATGAGCCAAAAACAGCTAAAATTAGCGGCCATCATTATTTCCATCATCGCCTTCCTCTTTGCCTTTGTGACAAACTATATCGGCTATGGGGGTAAGATGAATCTCCTTGCCTACGTAACAACTATTGCCTTTGCACTGTCCCTCATTGCCAATGCTTTGAACGCATTGAAACTAACAACTCAGTGGGGTTTTTGGTTGATTTACAATTTCGTTCAGCTGACAAAGGCTGGCATTCAAGGAAACTTTGCCAATATCGGTAAATACATCTTTTATATCCTCAATGCAATCGGAGCTTTATTTGTCTGGAATGATGAAGAAGTAAAACAATAAGAGGAAAATCAAATAAAGAAATCTAACAGAATCTCCTTACTAAAATTTTTATCATTTTAGTTGTAACTCCCATTCGTTTGATGTAGAATGAAGTTAGATAAAAGAGGGAGGTCATCTTATGAAAAAACTCTTTAGAATCCATTTTACAGCCATCGTAGTCAGCGATTTGCTACTGTTAGTAACTTTCAGACCCCGATACGAACTTTCTTTGGAGAGAGGCCTGATTTTTTGCTTCATTTTCATCCTTGCTCAAGGACTCCTGCTATTTCGCTTGGTCAATCGACTCAAAAAACATTTCTCTGAGATTTATCTTCAGATGAACAAAAAAATTCGCCTTTACTACTTAGAGATTCTCTCCGCCGACCTACTATTATTTGTCTTTTTAGCCATCACTGGCCCTCAACATTTTTACTCTCTTACTCCAGTCTTTACTTCCTGTCATTCTACTTTTTATTATATAACGGCTAGCCACCAGAGAGAAAACTATCCAGACTTTTACGACAAACACATCACTTTATGGGAGTGTCTCTAAGGAAAAGGAGACTTTAGCATGAAAAAATCATCTCCATCAAAACCATTCAACTCCTTATCATCGATGGAATTATGCTGGCATTTTTGACATTTAAAGAGGGACTTACTTGGGATTGGATTTTGATTTATAGCGGTTGGCTCATTTTCTTTCATCCTGTGCTATTGACCTATCTTTCAAACCAACTTTGTGACCACTTTAGTCACCTCTATTCCCAGATTAGACCAAAATTCTGGCGTTTTGCCTTACAAATCCTCCTATGGGATAGCCTGATGATTCTCTCCTTGATATGTTTAAGTGGTATCCCACTTTTCCTTCAGGGAACTCTCCTAATCCTAGGACACCTCATCCCTGCCTATCACATAAGCCAAAGTTTGAAAAGAGACTTCCCCAAGGCCTATCAGGAACAGATTTCATTTTGGAGTATTTTATGATAGATGAGAAAAACCAAGCCGGCCGGGCTTGGTCTTTCTTATCTATTTTTAGTATCAAGAATAATGGTAACTGGTCCATCATTAACCAGCTCAACCTGCATGTCCGCACCAAAGATACCTGTCTGAACGGGCACTTCCTGCGCTAATTTTTGATTGAAAGTATCATAGAAGTCTGATGCCATATCAGGCTTGGCTGCACCTGTAAAAGCTGGACGATTGCCTTTCTTAGTATCTGCAAAGAGGGTAAACTGAGAAATAGAGAGGATTTCTCCTTCAATATCTTTGACAGACAGGTTCATCTTGCCTTCTGCGTCTGAAAAAATCCGCATGTTGACAAGCTTTCTCACAGCATAGTCCAAATCTTCCTCTTGGTCCTCTGGTCCAACACCAACCAGCAATAAGAGTCCCTGATTGATTTTCCCCTGCAACTGACCTTCGATACTGACTTGGGCTTTTGTAACCCGTTGGATAATGATTTTCATAATAGCCTTTCTAGTAAGAGCTAGGACAATTAGCCGTTGGTCCGTTTGACAGAGTAAACTTCTGGCACACTCTTAATCTTGTCCACGACCGTGGTCAATGTAGAGAGGTTGGCAATACCGAAGGACACATGGATATTAGCAAATTTCATATCCTTGGTTGGTTGGGCGTTGACCGTTGAAATATTCTTGGTTGTGTTTGAAAGAACTTGCAGTACATCGTTCAACAGTCCTGTACGGTTGAGGCCATAGATATCGATATGAGCCATATATTCTTTATTTGAGCTAGAGTATTGGTCTTCCCATTCCACATCAAGGAGACGTTGCTCGTAGTTTTCTTGGGCGCGCAGGTTCATACAGTCCACACGGTGAATGGCTACACCACGCCCCTTGGTAATATAACCAACAATATCGTCACCTGGCACTGGATTACAGCACTTGGCAATCCGCACGAGGAGACCTGATGCACCTTCAATGACCACACCACCCTCATGCTTGACCTTGAGGGTTTCTTTATTTTCAACCTTGATCTCGCCACCTTTGACAAGTTCTTCTGCCTCCGCCTTGGCCTTGGCACGCTCTTCTTCGCGGCGTTCCTTTTCAGTCAGACGGTTAAAGACGGTAATCGCACCGATTTCTCCAAAACCAATGGCCGCAAAGAGGGATTCTTCAGTCTTGTAGCTGGTCTTTTGCAGAACTTGGTCCATGTGGCGCTTGTCCATGAATTTATTGGCCGCATAGCCATTTTCTTGGAACTGGGCCATCAACATTTCACGACCCTTATTGACAGACAATTCCTTATCTTGGTTTTTAAAGAACTGACGAATCTTGTTACGGGCCTTGCTGGTCTTGACCATATTGAGCCAATCACGGCTCGGTCCAAAGGAGTTGGGGTTGGTGACAATTTCAACCTGATCCCCTGTCTTGAGCTTGGTTGTCAGTGGAACCATGCGACCATTGATCTTGGCACCAGTCGCTTTTTCACCGACCTTAGTATGGATTTCGTAGGCAAAGTCAATCGGTCCTGAATCTTTGGGAAGGGAACGGACAGCTCCATCTGGGGTAAAGACGTAAATCTCCTCAGCCAGATAGTTTTCCTTAACTGAATCAACAAATTCCTTGGCATCATCGGCCTGGTCTTGGAGCTCCATCATCTCCTTGATCCAGTTCATACCAATAGCTGATTCCTTGCTGTTAACCTGCCCCTTAATGCCTTTCTTATAAGCCCAGTGAGCCGCAACCCCGTACTCAGCCACCTCATGCATCTCCTTAGTACGAATCTGGAATTCAATAGGCCCTTTTGGCCCATAAACAGTCGTATGGATAGACTGGTAACCATTGGCCTTGCGGTTGGCAATATAGTCTTTAAAGCGACCAGGCATGGGTTTCCAAAGCTCATGCACATAACCAAGCATGGCGTAAACATCACTTTGGGTATCCAAAATACAACGAATGGCAATCAGGTCATAGATTTCCTCAAACCGTTTTCTCTTATCCTGCATTTTGCGGAAAATCGAGTAAATATGCTTGGGACGGCCGTAAATCTTCCCTTTTAAGTGACGATCTGTCGTATATTCCTCTAATTTTGTGACTACCTCATCCACCAAGGCTTCACGCTCTCTGCGTTTTTCCTTCATCATATGGGTAATCTTGTAAAACTCCGTTGGGTTGAGATAACGGAAAGACAAGTCTTCCAATTCCCATTTGACACTGGAAATCCCCAGACGGTGGGCAAGCGGGGCATAGATTTCCATAGTTTCCTTGGAAATGCGCTCCTGTTTGTCTTTGCGAAGGTGTTTCAGAGTTCGCATATTGTGCAGGCGGTCAGACAGTTTGACCAAGATAACACGAATGTCCTCAGACATAGCCATAAGCATCTTACGATGATTTTCAGCCAACTGCTCCTCGTGAGACTTGTACTTGACCTTACCAAGTTTGGTAACCCCATCGACAATCACACGCACATCAGGACCAAACTCTCTTTCCAAATCATCCAAGGTCGCATCTGTATCTTCCACCACATCATGCAAGAAACCACAAGCTACCGTTACAGCATCTAGCTTGAGCTTAGCTAAAATACCTGCCACTTGGATGGGGTGAATGATATAAGGCTCGCCTGATTTGCGGTATTGCCCACTATGGCAATCCACCGCATAGACCAATGCCTTATGGACAAAATGGACATCCTCTTCCGTTAAATATTTTTTGGCTAAAGCGACAACTTCTTCGCCTGTTAAATTCACTTCTTTTGGCATCTCTACTCTCCAATTCTTCCTACCATTTTATCACTTTTTTAAGAATATGAAAACTAGATTGGAACAGAATAGGAAAAAAATAATTCAGAATTGATTGATAATTCAGAATTATTAGTATATAATATATTACGAAGTTAGATTTTAAACTTAGGTGATAGAAGGAGAGATAGACCAACGGAAACCATATTGTAACCCAAAGACTTTCTGACTTCCCTCAATTTCCTTGAAGATACGAAAGCTAAACAGTGGAACTCGTGTCACATACACTGGTACCTTGACTGGATTTTGGAATTAATACTCAATGAAAATCAAAGAGCAAACTAGGAAACTAGCCGCAGGTTGCTCAAAGCACCGCTTTGAGGTTGTAGATAAGACTGACAAAGTCAGTCACATATATACGTCAAGGCGACGTTGACGCGATTTGAAGAGATTTTCGAAGAGTATAAAAATCCTCAAGATACTTTCTTCTATCCTTTAGTTTATAAGGAGAACACCTATGAAAAAAACTGCTATTTCTATCTTTGCTCTCCTAGTGTTAGGAGTTAGCTGTTTGTTCCTATTCAACCAGCAAAGCTATAAAAAAACAGTCGTTCAATACTATGCTAACGACCAGAACCTGCCCAATAGGATAACTTATAGTGAATATAGCGATAAACGAGAAGCCAACTACGGTGGCACTCTAAACATCACGTCTATCAAACAAGCTAATGACGGAGTTTATGCAACCTATGAAGGGCAATTGACACCTCTCCAATATTGATAAATTGATAACCAGCCTGTCTTCATCTAGTCATGCTGGTTTTTTAAGTTCATTCTAAATCCTTACCTATTCTCCCCAACTGTGCTATACTTAATTTAGTACATTCTTTGAGATTGGAGCTAGTATGAAAATCCATAAAACTGTGAATCCTGTTGCCTATGAAAACACCTATTACCTGGAGGGTGACAAACACCTCATCGTCGTTGATCCTGGTAGCCATTGGGAAGCCATTCGTCAGACCATCGAGAAGATCAACAAACCAATCTGCGCCATTCTATTGACCCACGCCCATTATGACCATATCATGAGTCTGGACTTGGTTCGTGAGACTTTTAGCAACCCTCCTGTCTATATCGCAGAGAGCGAAGCCAGCTGGCTCTACACTCCTGTCGATAATCTCTCTGGCCTCCCTCGTCATGATGATATGGCAGATGTGGTCGCAAAACCTGCAGAACACACCTTTGCCTTTCATGAAGAATATCAATTAGAGGAATTTCGTTTTACAGTCCTACCAACTCCTGGTCACTCTATCGGTGGTGTTTCCCTAGTCTTCCCTGATGCACACCTAGTCTTGACGGGAGATGCTCTGTTCCGAGAAACCATCGGACGGACAGACCTTCCAACTGGTAGTATGGAGCAACTCCTTCACAGTATCCAGACCCAACTCTTCACCCTACCAAACTACGATGTCTATCCAGGACATGGTCCAGCTACGACCATCGCCCATGAAAAGACCTTCAATCCCTTTTTCTAGCAAAATGATGACAATGACTATCACAATTTAATACTCAATGAAAATCAAAGAGCAAACTAGGAAACTAGCCGCAGGCTGTACTTGAGTACGGCAAGGCGACGTTGACGTGGTTTGAATTTGATTTTCGAAGAGTATAAGTAAACTATCCAGCAAGTCTTTTCATTACAAAAGGCATCCTATCAAGGTTTTCACACCTGACAGGATGCCTTTTTCTGATGACTAGATTTTTTGCATTACCAAATAATCACGCGCTCTTCTGGTGAACGCCACATACCGTCTCCTTCTTTGACATCATAGGTTGTAAAGAAATCATCGAAGTTTGGCACTTGCACATTGACACGGAGTTTGGCTGGTGCGTGCACATCGACGCTAGCCAAAAGTTTCATAAATTCTGGGCGACCTTTCATGCGCCAGATGCGACCAAAGTTGTAGAAGAATTCTTCTGCTGAGAAGTCTGGCTCTCTCTTAGCTGCTTCAAGCGCTGCTGCGATTCCTCCCAAGTCAGCCACGTTTTCTGATACAGTCAATTTACCATTGATGGTTGCTCCATAAGAATCCTGTCCATCAAATTGGTCAATAACTTTTTGTGTTTTCTCCTTGAAGGCAGAATAGTCGCTCTCTGTCCACCAATCCTTGAGACTACCATTTTCATCAAAGGAAGCTCCGTTGGTATCAAAGGCGTGGGAAATTTCATGGGCAATAACCGCTCCAATACCACCGTAGTTAGCAGAAGATGACTGATGCAAGTCATAGAAAGGCGCTTGTAAAATAGCTGCTGGGAAGACAATCAGGTTCTTCTGTGGATTGTAGTAGGCATTGACCATATGAGCAGGCATGCCCCATTCCTTGTAGTCTACAGGCTGGTTCCACTTGCTCCAACTGTGCTTGATTTCCACACGCGCAAAGGCTAGAGCATTGTCAAAAAGACTAGCATTTTCATCCACTACCTTGTCCTTGTAGAGTTCTGGCAATTCTTCTGGATAACCGATATAAGGCTTGATGACATTGAGTTTGACGATGGCCTTGTCACGAGTTTCTGGAGTCAGCCAGTCATTTTTAGCCAAGCGTTCTTTATAAACATCAATCATGGTTGCTACTTTTTTCTCCACGTCCGCCTTGGCTTCTGGGGAGAATTTTTCATGGGCATACCAGAGCCCCAAGGCTTGTTTGAATGGACCTTGTGCTAGCTGGTAGGCTGCCTTGACCTTGTCTTTGGCTTCTGGAACTCCAGAAAGCGCACGGCTATAGGCACCAGACAAGACACGGATTTCTTCTGTTAAATAGCTGGTTGACAGATTGACAACACTCAAAATCAAGGTTGCCTTAAGGAGAGGCCAAGCTTCCTCACTATAGAATTGGTCTGCTGCTTGCCAGAAACGTTCCTCGTCTACGATAACCTTGTCTGGCACTTGTCCAAGAACTGCTTGGAAAAAGTCATCCAAAGGTAGGGCAGGCGCAAATTTCTTGAAGTCTTCGTAAGCATATGGATGGTAGAGTTTAGCATATTCTGAACTTTCTTCATTAGAAAGCACCACTGCCGCAATGCGACGGTCCAATTCAAGTCTTTTCTCTAGCAAGTCTTCAATTTCTTCATCAGAGAAATCATAAGCCTTGAGGAGATTTGCGCTAGTTTCTTTCCAAAGAGTCAAGAGTTCCTCACGTTGAGGATGGTCTTCAGCATAGTAAGTCGTATCTGGCAAGATTGTGCTTGGAGCACTGGCCCATAGAACATTGATTCTGGCATCCATAAAGTCTGGCGATACACCAAAAGGAAGGAAATTAGGTTTTCCAGCAAGCTCAAACTCTGCTAGTTTGGCAGTGAAATCTGCAAAAGTCTCCAATTCTTGGAATTCTTTAAGGAGAGGCAAAACAGGTGTGATACCGTCAGCTTCTCTCTTGTCAAAATCACGAACTAGGCGGTGGTATTTGACAAAGTTTGCCAAAATAGCATCCTCAGGCACCTCTTCTCCTGCCAACCACTTGTCTGTTGTAGCCAGCATTAAGTCTTCAATTTCCTGATCTAAATCCACAAAACCTCCAGTTTGAGACTTATCTGCTGGGATTTCAGCTGTCTTCTGCCATTCCCCATTGATTGCATCATAAAAATCATCTTGATAACGTGTCATCTTGTTCTCGCTTTCATTTATACTTGCTTTTAGCTTAACAAAAATTACCTGGGAATGCAATTAAAAATGAACTGATACTTTCTATTGTTTTTCAGTTATTATTTTAATTTTTTCAAAAATTAACTTGACTTAATTTTTTTTTTAATGTATATTAAGAGACAGGAGGAATACAACTGTATGATACGTATCGAAAACCTCAGTGTCTCCTACAAAGAAACGTTGGCACTTAAGGATATTTCTCTAGTGCTCCATGGACCAACAATTACCGGTATCATTGGTCCAAACGGTGCTGGGAAATCAACATTATTAAAAGGGATGCTGGGAATTATCCCACATCAAGGTCAGGCATTTCTCGATGACAAGGAAGTGAAAAAATCCTTACATCGAATCGCCTATGTCGAACAAAAAATCAATATCGACTACAACTTTCCCATCAAGGTCAAGGAATGTGTCTCACTAGGACTCTTTCCCTCTATCCCTCTCTTTCGCAGTTTAAATGCTAAACATTGGAAGAAAGTGCAAGAGGCCCTTGAAATCGTCGGCCTAGCTGACTACGCTGAACGTCAAATCAGTCAATTGTCTGGAGGTCAGTTCCAGCGGGTCTTGATTGCCAGATGCTTGGTGCAAGAAGCCGACTATATCCTCTTAGATGAACCCTTTGTTGGGATTGACTCAGTCAGTGAGGAAATCATCATGAATACGCTGAGAGCTTTGAAAAAAGCTGGGAAGACGGTTCTCATCGTCCACCACGACCTCAGCAAGGTTCCCCACTACTTCGATCAAGTCTTGCTTGTCAATCGAGAAGTGATTGCCTTTGGTCCAACCAAAGAAACCTTTACCGAAGCCAATCTCAAAGAAGCTTACGGTAATCGACTCTTTTTCAATGGAGGTGACCTATGATTGCAGAATTTATCGATGGATTACAAAAATTCCATTTCTTACAAAATGCCTTGATAACAGCCATTGTCATCGGGGTCGTAGCTGGAGCTGTGGGATGTTTCATCATCCTACGCGGGATGTCACTCATGGGAGATGCCATTTCACATGCTGTCTTGCCAGGTGTAGCCCTCTCCTTTATCTTGGGCCTTGACTTCTTTATCGGAGCCATTGTCTTTGGACTACTAGCTGCCATCATCATTACCTACATCAAGGGAAACTCGATTATCAAAAGCGATACCGCCATCGGCATTACCTTTTCTTCTTTCTTAGCCCTCGGTATCATCTTGATTAGTGTCGCTAAAAGTTCAACTGACCTTTTCCATATTCTTTTTGGTAATATCCTGGCCGTCCAAGATACAGATATGTTTATTACGATGGGTGTAGGAGCAGCCATTCTCTTGTTGATCTGGATTTTCTTCAAGCAACTCTTGATCACTTCCTTTGATGAACTCTTGGCTAAAGCCATGGGAATGCCTGTCAATTTCTATCACTACTTACTCATGGTACTCCTAACTCTTGTGTCTGTGACAGCCATGCAAAGTGTCGGAACTATCCTGATTGTAGCCATGCTGATTACCCCAGCGGCAACTGCTTATCTCTATGCTAATAGCCTGAAAAGCATGATTTTCCTTTCCTCAACCTTTGGAGCGACAGCTTCAGTTTTGGGACTCTTTATCGGCTATAGCTTTAACGTTGCGGCAGGTTCTAGTATCGTGCTTACAGCCGCTAGTTTCTTTCTCATTAGCTTCTTTATCGCTCCAAAACAACGATATTTGAAACTGAAAAATAAACATTTGTTAAAATAAGGGGCAAAACCCCAATAAATTGGAGGATCTAATGAAAAAATTAGGTACATTACTCGTTCTCTTTCTTTCCGTCATTGCTCTTGTAGCATGTGCTAGCGGAAAAAAAGATGCAGCTTCTGGTCAAAAACTAAAAGTTGTTGCTACAAACTCAATCATCGCTGATATTACTAAAAATATTGCTGGTGACAAGATTGATCTTCACAGTATCGTCCCTGTTGGCCAAGACCCACACGAATACGAACCACTTCCTGAAGACGTTAAGAAAACTTCTCAAGCTGATTTGATTTTCTATAACGGGATCAACCTTGAAACAGGTGGCAATGCTTGGTTTACAAAATTGGTAGAAAATGCCAAGAAAACTGAAAACAAAGACTACTTTGCAGTCAGCGAAGGTGTTGATGTTATCTACCTTGAAGGTCAAAACGAAAAAGGCAAAGAAGACCCACACGCTTGGCTTAACCTTGAAAATGGGATGATCTTTGCTAAAAATATCGCAAAACAATTGAGCGCTAAAGACCCTAGCAACAAGGAATTCTACGAAAAAAATCTCAAAGAATATACTGAAAAGCTAGATAAGCTTGATAAGGAAGCTAAAGCTAAATTCGACAATATTCCTGCTGAGAAAAAACTCATCGTAACCAGCGAAGGATGCTTCAAATACTTCTCTAAAGCCTATGGTGTCCCAAGTGCCTACATCTGGGAAATCAACACTGAAGAAGAAGGAACACCTGATCAAATCAAGACCTTGGTTGAAAAACTTCGCCAAACAAAAACTCCTTCACTCTTTGTAGAATCAAGCGTGGATGACCGTCCAATGAAAACTGTTTCTCAAGACACAAACATCCCAATCTACGCACAAATCTTTACTGACTCTATCGCAGAACAAGGTAAAGAAGGCGACAGCTACTACAACATGATGAAATACAACCTTGATAAGATTGCTGAAGGATTGGCAAAATAATACTCTTCGAAAATCAAATTCAAACCACGTCAGCGTCGCCTTGCCGTACTCAAGTACAGCCTGTGGCTAGCTTCCTAGTTTGCTCTTTGATTTTCATTGAGTATAAACCTCTGAAAAACGTCATTCTTTTCCGAATTGACGTTTTTTCTATGCTCATATTTCCGGTCAAATCATTGGAAAATTCCGACTGTTTCAGCTAAAATGGAAGAAAAAAGATTGGAGTATCTTATGGTAACTTTTCTCGGAAATCCTGTGAGCTTTACAGGTAAACAACTACAAGTCGGCGACAAGGCACTTGATTTTTCTCTCACTACAACAGACCTTTCTAAAAAATCTCTGGCTGATTTTGATGGCAAGAAAAAAGTCTTGAGTGTCGTGCCTTCTATCGATACAGGCATCTGCTCAACTCAAACGCGTCGTTTTAATGAAGAACTAGCTGGACTGGACAACACAGTCGTATTGACTGTTTCTATGGACCTACCATTTGCCCAAAAACGTTGGTGTGGTGCTGAAGGCATTGAAAATGCCATCATGCTCTCAGACTATTTCGACCATTCCTTTGGACGTGATTATGCCCTCTTAATCAATGAATGGCACCTATTGGCACGCGCAGTCTTTGTCCTTGATACTGACAATACCATTCGCTACGTTGAATACGTGGACAATATCAACTCTGAACCAAACTTCGAAGCCGCAATTGCAGCTGCCAAAGAACTATAGAAAAAAATCCTCTGTCACAAAGAGTTCCCTGCTCTTTGAAACGGAGGATTTTTGTTACATGACTTTCAGTTCGTCTCGCTCCGCTAGGTGCGAGACAAACAAACCACCCGCTGTGCGGGTGCGCGTCGAAGGTTATACCCCCAAAAACTCCAAACGCGATACAATAAAGGTGTTCAAGCCAATTGTAAAGCGAAAGGAGAAAAATATGTCACAAAAGGCACATAGTTTATGACATACAAAGTGGCACTGTAAGTATCACATTGTGTTCACCCCTAAGTATAGACGAAAAGTGATCTATAATCAATATCGAAGCAGTTTGGGAGAAATATTCCACTGATTATGTATTATGTAGTTATAAAGGTATTGAAATTATCGAGGGTTACCTAATGCCAGACTATGTACATATGTTAGTCAGTATGTCACCGAGGATAAGTGTCGCAAGTTTCGTGGAATATTTAAAAGGTAAAAATACACTCATGATGTTTGATAAACACGCTAATCTCAAGTATAAGTTTGGGAATCGGCATTTTGGGGCGGAAGGTTATTATGTGAGTACGGTTGGACTCAATGAAGCCACAATTAAGAAATATATCCAAGAACAGGAAAAGCATGATATATCACTAGATAAATTGAGTGTAAAAGAATATGAGGATCCCTTTAGGGATAGTGGTAAGTAATACTAAAGCCTCTTTAAGGGTCAAGTGACGAGTCAAGAGCAATGAGGCTTGAACAACGTGAAAGCCAGCGTCTTTAGGCGCTGGCTGGTAATTTGGGCTTATAGCCCTGGTTCAAATCACCCGTTAGACGGGTAGTCATGATTTGCTCCCCACTATCTTAAAAAGTGGTAATAGACATAATTATAAACAAAAATCCATAGGGTGGTTGCATGGTTGAGAAAGTTAAAAAAACTATGGCAGAGAATCGTTAATCTAAGATTATCGGTAGAACGATAAACAAGGGCAAAAAAGAGACCAATCACACTATAATATAATAAACTAATCGGGTCTCGATGAGATAGTATCAAATGACTGAGTCCAAAGATCAGACCTGATAGGATGACATCTAAATAATACTTTGACTTAGGAAAGAAGGTATTCATAAAATACCCTCTATCAAGAGTCTCCTCAAAAATAGGACCGATGATTACAGGCAAGACAAAAGATAAGATAGTCGATAAAAACGTTGGTTGTCCATTTGAAAGAACAACGGTAAAATACTCATCATGAATATTCCTATGATTAATCAAATGAGCATAGCGTGCCCAAAAATTACCGAGAATCTGATAAACCACATAACCTGAAAATAAGTAGAAGACAAATGACCAGTTCCATCTCTTTTTCTCAAAGATAAAGAGCATCTTTTTCTTTTTTAACCACCAAATTAATAGAAGGAAGCTTCCTACTAATCCCATTGTTAAAATGAGAGAATAGACATCAGCGCCTAACCCTAAAATTATCGTCACATACAATCCAATTGTTTGTGGTAAATATGTAGATAGTAAAATAATAAGCAAAAATATGCCAAATTGTCTTAGTTTTTCTGTGTTTCTCATCGTACTTTTTTTGAAAGATTATCCTGCTCGGAAGCCATACTTCCAAGCATCCCTATAAGAATTAAGTGCCCCTTGCCCCATATAAGGAGCAAAGTCTCTATAATATAACCATCTTCCTTCACCATCTTCCCAAACAGCAAGACCACCTGAAGTTTGCTCTAAGTCCTCAGTTGAAAGAACTGTAAATGCTTCTGTACCTGTCATTGCAAGTACCTCCTTAAAATAAATTTTTGTAAGCTTACATCTACAGTATACATCTTTTTTGTCTATTTTATTAATCTTCCCCTCAACTGTCAATTTTTCGTTCTGAACTGTATTTTCTAAATCATGACCACCCGTTAGACGGATGGTCATGATTTACGAGTAAATACAAGGTCAATCAGCTAAAAACAGCTATCTTACTCTACAGATTTCAAGGCTTCTAACATATCAACCTTCCTCAGATGATGATTGACAAAGAAACCAAGTAGGGTCAAAATGGTGCTTACTGCTGCTACTGGGATTACATAGACTTCCCAACCTACCTGCGGATAAAAGAGAATAGTCGCAGGCGAAATCATTTGAATCAAAAATTGGTGTAAATAGAAACCTGATACCAGACCAAGTACGATTCCCACAAGAGATAGTACAATCGTCTCACGGTAAATGTAAAGGGTGACTTCATTATTATGAAAGCCGAGAACCTTGATAGTAGAGAGTTCACGGATTCTCTCAGCCACGTTGATATTGGTCAGATTGTAGAGGATAACGATAGCCAATAGAACCGACACGATGACTAAGATGGTCATGGTCTGATTGAGTGAGCTAGCGACAGAGTCAAAGAGCCGAATGGCTGAAGCATTTTGGACAACGCTGGACACCGCAGTTTGATTCATAAGCAAGCCGGCCTGTCTTTCGATACTAGTAGCACTGGTATCTCTTAACGAGACCAAATAAGTGTTGGCTTGGGGGAGATGACCATAAAGTTGCTCATAATTGGCTTGACTCATATAAATAAAGTGACCAACGTAGTTCTCAGCAATAGCAGCGACCTTTAGTTCCTTACCTTCAATTTCGAAAGTCTGCCCAACTTTGACACCTGCCAGCTGAGCTAGTTTAGCTGTGATGACAACTCCATCTTTTAATGTCAGCTCCTGCTGATGATTTTGCAGATGGATAAAGGGAGTTAAATCCTCCTTCTCTGTCATCATAAGGGTAATAGTCTGAAGCCCAGCCCTGCCTTTGAAATCCTTGTCTAGCGTTTTAGAATAGATTTTCTGGTAGGCTTGGATATCCTGCCCTTTCAACACTTCTTCTAACTCTACCTTGTCCTGATTGGTCGCACTAGGATTTTCAGAGACAATCATTTGATACTGTTGGATTTCTTGAAACTGTCTAGACGGAACTCCTGCTACAGAGGATTGGATTCCCAAACCTGCAAAGAGCAAGGCTACAGAACCAGCCACACCAAAGATCGTCATCAACATCCGCTGTTTATAACGGAAGATATTGCGGGCTGTTACCTTATGGGTAAAACTGAGACGACGCCAGATAAAACCGATGCGCTCTAGTAAGATTTTAGCTCCTTTAACAGGTGGTTTAGGCAGTAAAAGTTGGGCTGATTCGTCGTGAAGTTCCCTCCGAGCCACCAGATAGGCTGGTAACACACTCGCCAACCAACTCAAGCCAAGAGCCAGTAAACTATAGCTCCAATAAAAGTGAATCTGGGTTTCTCCCACTACCATGCCTTTTGTAATGACACTTGAAATTACACTGGCTAGCAAATAATGACCAAGTATACTACCTAGAGCTGTTCCGACAGTCCCAGCTACTAGTCCATAAAGGAGAAACTTGGCGATAATATCCTTACTACGATAGCCCAAGGCCTTAAAAATCCCTGCATGAGTTCGCTCTTCATCCACAAAACGAGTCATGGTGGTAAAGGTCACCATAGCTGCTACGGCATAAAGCACTACAGGAAAGATATTGCCCACTGCCCGAATACTAGCTGAAGCATTGCTGTACATGAGATATCCCTGACCACCTGGCATGGTCTGACGATTATAGACCTGATACTTGGGCTCAGCCAAATCGTCCAAGACTTGCTGATGTTTGGCTAATTTTTCCTTTTCTTGGACTAAATTTTGTTCAGCTTGCTTTAGTTTATCTTCTTCCTTGCTCAATTCCTGCTTGGCTTGGGTAAGTTGAGCACTGGCCTGCTCTCTCTGAGCTTGAGGTAGCAAGTCTAGTTGACTTTCCTGAGCCTGTAAACGAGCTTGGGCAGTTGCTAAACGACGCTTGCCTTCCTGCAAATTAGCCTGAGCCTTATCAAGGGTCTCTTGCCCCTTATCGAGAGACTCTTGACCTTCTTTTTTCAAGAGTTGCAGACGTTCCTTGCCATTATCTAACAAAGCTTGTTCAAGCTCTTCCTGATGTTGCCTGGATTTTTCTTCATAAGCTTCTGAAAAAGCATTTAAGTCTGCTAAATCTTGATATTTCAAACGAGCTATATTGTAGACTTTCTGATCAAACTGACTAGGTAAAATTACCCCATAGGCTGTCAGAGTCCCACTTCCACTTCCTGCGTAACCCATATCTCGCTGGGAAAGGATTTCAGCCGAATCCACAAAACCAGTAATAGTATAAGTATGGTCTTTTAAAGAGGAATGACCACCTTCTTTGTCTTTAAAACTAATCTCCTGTCCCACGCTATATTGACTCTGCAGATGACTGGCCAAAGCAATTTCCTGGTCTGACTGCGGAAGTCGCCCTTCTCTTAGCTGAAAGGTTGAAATTCGCTCTGGTTTGGAATATAGCCGAATGGCATCCTGCCCATTATCCATAGCCACATCTGTCAAGTAGCCAAATTCAACCTCTGCGCCCTCTATCTGTTCTAGTTCTTTTTGATCTGCTTGATCCAAGCCATAGTTAGACATGACTGCCAAATCCAAGGTTTGAGCAGTTCTTAAATAAGCATTGGCGGTCGCCTCCATATTGGGGCTAGTCACTTTGAGACCTACTAGGGCTAGAGATCCCAACATCATCAGGGTCAAGATGGATAAAAAACGCCCCTTGGAGCCTGTGAAGGACTGAATTAAGTCCTTCCAATAAGTTTTTCGCTTAATCATGCTAGTACTCCAAACTGTCAATATCCTGAGGATGCTGGTTGATCACCACATCCTTGACACTAGCATCATGCATATGAATCACGCGATCAGCAATGGGGGCCAAAGCTCCATTGTGAGTCACGATAATCACTGTTGCCCCTTTTTGACGAGACATATCTTGGAGAATTTTCAAGACTTGCTTCCCCGTCTGATAATCCAAGGCACCTGTCGGTTCATCACAAAGGAGAATTTTAGGATTTTTGGCTACCGCGCGTGCAATGGAGACTCGCTGTTGCTCCCCTCCAGAAAGCTGGGCTGGGAAATTATTGAGACGATTAGCCAGACCTACATCTGTCAAAACTTGCTCAGGATCCAAGGCATCCGTCACGATTTCAGAAGCTAGTTCCACATTTTCCTTAGCTGTCAAATTGGAAACTAGATTATAAAACTGAAAAACAAAACCGACATCATTTCTACGGTAATTGGTGCGCTGGTGGGAACTATAGTTGGCAATATTGACACCATCAATCCAGATTTCCCCCTCGTCATTGGTATCCATTCCCCCAAGAAGGTTAAGAACCGTTGACTTGCCTGCACCAGATGCACCTAGGATAATCACCAGCTCCCCTTTTTCAATCTCAAAATTCACATCACGATTGGCCACAATCTCCGTGTCCCCAACTTGATAACGCTTGTAACAGTGTTTCATCTCAATATAAGCCATCGCCCTTCTCTCTTTCTTACAATTAAGTTACTCTTTACTATCATTATAACGCTTTTTCGAAGAGTTGGATACTAGAATAAAAAGAAAAACCTAGGTATTCCTAGGCTTTCTTTATACAAATTATTTTCCAAGATAGTATTCAGAAACTACGTTCAATTTTTCGTCGAATTCGAATACCAATGGTGGGAAGTTAGGAATTTCCACGTCCATGATTTCGTCATCTGACAAACCTTTGATGTGTTTTACAAGGGCACGGATTGAGTTACCGTGAGCTCCTACGAATACGTTTTTGCCATCTTTAAGAGCTGGAGCGATTTTATCTTCCCAGAAAGGAAGGGCACGTTCCAAAGTCACTTTCAAGTTTTCAGCATCTGGGATAACTGAGTCGTCAAGTGAAGCGTAACGACGGTCTGTATGAGCTGAGTGCTCATCATCACGGTCCATGTTTGGAGGCAATACATCGTATGAACGACGCCAGATGTGAACTTGCTCATCACCAAATTGTTCAGCAGCTTCAGCTTTGTTTTTACCAGTCAAACCACCGTAGTGGCGTTCGTTCAAGCGCCATGATTTTTCAACTGGAACCCACAATTGGTCAGAAGCTTCAAGAGCCAAATTAGTTGTTTTGATAGCACGTTTCAATACTGAAGTGTAAGCTTGGTCAAATTCAATACCAGCTTCTTTGATCAATTTACCAGCGTCAATCGCTTGTTGTGTACCTTTTTCAGACAAATCAACATCAGCCCAACCAGTGAAAAGGTTAGCTTTGTTCCATTCAGACTCACCGTGGCGAGCAAAAACCAATTTTACCATTAGATGGATTCTCCTTTAAATTTTCCGAGGTTTCCCCTCGTTTATCTATTCTATTTTACACAATTTTTCACAAAAAAGCTAGTCAAAACCAAAAAGGAAAGGACTGTTTGACAATCACATTGTTTTTGGTTGTTTCTATTCTATCTTCATTATTTAAGCTCTCAAAAACACCCCAATTTCTAACATTTGGGGTGTAATTTTACCAATCATTCTCAGTTACTACAAAAAATAATTTCTATCTTATTGTAGTTGCGATGTCAAAGTTTTCAACTGTTTTTGCAAATTATCCCTAAAATCTTTCAATTGTTGAGACAATTTTGATTTATCATCTTCCTTGAGCTCAGTTGACCCTAGCAAATCATATATTTTTTTCTGCGCATCGAATAATTTTTGAGTTGACTCTTTTAGTTTGGTAAACGACTCATTATTTTCCATAGCTGTTCCTTTGAAACTTTCCTCAGCTTTAGTAAAATAATCATCAAAAATCTTTTTATAAAGATCTATATAATCTGCATAAGTACGCATTGATTCAATCGCATCGTCTGTTACAACCGGTGTATCAAAAGTGATTGTTTCTTTTGAGGTATTAGATGTTGCTACTGTCTTCTCATCATTACTTGTTGAAGTTGTCTTTGAACCTTGTGCTCCACATGCAACCAGAAGAGAAACAGATAATAGAGCTACTCCTAGACCGATAAACTTTTTTGATCTTTTCATACTAAAACGCCTTTTATTCTTCTGATTTGAATTTCTTCAATGTTGCAAGGAATAAAGAACCTCCGATAATAGCAAGGATACCCCCAACCCATCCTAAGAATGGAATAAGACTAACTCCACCAGAAACAATCATTAGTACTGACGGAGCTGCACCTACACGATTATCTCCTTTATAGTAAACAATAGCAATGATTCCAAGAACAAGATTTGCAATCTTCAAGGCATTCAAGAGTAAGGCAACACCTGAAACAGCCCCTGCAGTAGCTCCTCCATTTAGAGTTGTAGCAGCTGTATTTACCGCTGTTCCCAACAAGACAAAAGGACCAATAAGAAGTAAAATTCCCCCCACAAGACCGACGATACCACTAATTAAAGCAAGTGTTTTTGATTTCATAATAAAATCTCCTTTTTATTTTTTTTCAAATAAAATTGTATCATATTTACTAAAAAAAAAAAGTATTTTCTGATATTATAAAATAAAAATTTGTATAATATGAAATAAAATATAATACTGTTCGAAAATTAAAAATAACTCTACAAATTTATTGTTGTAAAAATGTGACACAATTTACCAATCTTATCCGCAATATCAAATTCATATTTTATCTTACTGCTGTTAGCTTGCTAACTTTCTCTTTGATTCTTGTTGAGTATAAAAAGTCACACCTCGCAAATTTTCAAAATAAATAAAAACGCATCATATCAGATATTCAAAACATTGATACAATGCGTTTTATAGTCTATAAGATTAGTTGTCTTTTCTTCTCAAATTGAGTTTTCTTTGGGCTTTTCAACCTTACTTAGCTTCAAATCCTTCTGCGACTGCGTCCGCAAAATTTTCTTCTACGATGCTTGCACAGTGGTCACAGATGACTGCGTGGTAGCTGCGTTCTGCAGTAGTTGGGTCGATACGACGGCAACGGTCACATACTTCACCTGCAGCGCGTTCGACTGTGAAGGCAACATCTTCGAAGCTAACAGCAGCTTCTGGAGCTGGTCCTTCTGCGATAGTCAATTCAGACACGATCAAAAGTTGAGCCACATTGCTGTTTACTGCTTCGAGTAGAGTTTTCACAACTTCGTTTGGATAAACTGTTAAGTGTGCTTCAAGTGATTTACCGATTACTTTTGCATTACGAGCTTCTTCCAAGGCTTTTTGAGCTTGTCCACGGAAGTCCATGAAGGCAGCCCATGTATCCAAGATTTCTTCTTGGTTAGCAAATGTCTCTGCTTCTGGCAATTCTGACAATTGAACGAAGTCTTCTGCTTCAAACTCAAGATATGACCAGATTTCTTCTGCAGTGTGAGGAAGGATTGGTGTCAAGAGTTTCGTAATTTTCACAAGAATGTCATAGAAGACAGTCTGCATTTGACGGCGTTCCAATGATTTGGCACCTTCGATGTAGACAACATCTTTGGCAAAATCAAGGTAGAAGGCTGACAAATCAACGTTGATAAAGTTCACCAAGGCCTTGTAGATTGTCAAGAATTCAAAGTTGGCGTAAGCATCACGAATGGTCTTAACAAGCTGGTTAAAGCGAATAGTCATATACTTATCAACTGAACGAAGTTCATCGTAAGCTACTGCGTCTTGAGCTGGGTTAAAGTCAGATGTGTTAGCAATCAAGAAACGAAGAGTGTTACGAATCTTACGATAAGTTTCAGAGACTTGGCTCAAGATATCCATAGAGATACGCACGTCATTGCTTGAGTCAACACTTGTTACCCAGAGACGCAAGATTTCAGCACCAAATTGTTTTTCAACATCGCTTGGAGCAATGGTATTTCCAAGAGATTTAGACATCTTCTCACCTTTACCATCAAGGGCAAAACCTTGTGACAAGATTTGTTTGTAAGGTGCTACGCCATGGTTGGCAACAGATGTGATGAGTGAAGAGTTGAACCAACCACGGTACTGGTCAGAACCTTCTAGGTAAAGGTCTGCTGGGTAAGTCAACTCAGGACGGTTTACTACCACTCCATTCCATGATGAACCTGAGTCAAACCAAACGTCCATGATATCTGTTTCTTTTTTGAACTCACCATTTGGTGAACCTGGATGAGTAAATCCTTCTGGTAAGAGGTCTTTGGCATCACGTTCCCACCAAATGCTTGAACCATGTTCCTCAAAGAGTTGAGCCACATGTTCAATAGTTTCAGCTGTCATGATCGCTGTACCATCTTCAGCGTAGAAGATAGGAAGTGGAACACCCCAAGCACGTTGACGAGAGATAACCCAGTCACCACGGTCACGAATCATATTGTAAAGACGGACTTTACCCCATTCTGAGTGGAATTTCACTTTTTCAATTTCGTCCAAGATTTCTTGGCGGAATTTAGAAACTGAGGCAAACCATTGTGGAACTGCACGCCAGATGATTGGTTTCTTCGTACGCCAGTCAAATGGGTATGAGTGAGAGATTTCTTCTTGGGCAAGAAGGAGGTTACCAAGTTTTTCAATAACAGTTGGAACTACCTTTTCATAGAATTGACCTTCAAACTCAGGACCAGCATTCTTCATCATGATACCACGTTCGTCAACAGTGACTGCGACTTCAAGATCATTAGCAATACCAACATTGTAGTCGTCCTCACCAAAACCAGGGGCTGTATGGACAATACCAGTACCAGAGTCAGTTGTAACGTGGTCTCCAAGGATAACCAATTCATCTACAGCTGTATCCCATGGGTGTTCTGTTACGATATGATTCAATTCTTGACCACGGTAAGTTGCCAACACTTGAACATCAGCCCAACCAAACTTCTCAGACAAGCTAGTCAATAATTCTGCAGCAACCACAAACTTACGAGTTTCACCAGCAGGTTGAACCAAAACGTAATCAATATCCTCACCAACAGTCAAACCACGAGAAGCTGTGATAGTAAATGGAGTAGTTGTCCAAACAACGATATAAGTATCTGTATCTAGAACACCTTTGCCATCTTTTACCTTATTGGCATAGTAAAGGGAAGTTGAAACCAAGTCATGGTATTCAATCTCTGCTTCAGCAAGGGCTGACTCAGATGACCAAGACCAGTAAACTGGTTTTGCACCACGGTAGATATAACCTTTATTAGCCATCTCACCAAATACACGGATTTGGGCTGCTTCATAATCAGGAGTCAAAGTCACATATGGATTTTCCCAGTCACCAGAAACACCCAAACGTTTAAAGTCTTCACGTTGTTTATCTACTTGAGAAAGAGCGTATTCACGGCAAAGTTTCAAGTACTCAACCAAGTCCATTTCTTTACGTTTGACACCTTGTTTTGCCAAAACTTGCTCGATTGGCAGACCATGAGTGTCCCAACCCGGGATAAATGGTGCGTAAAAACCTGACATAGATTTTGAGCGAACAATGATATCTTTTGAAATCTTGTTCATAGCATGTCCAACGTGAATATTTCCGTTCGCGTATGGAGGACCATCATGCAAGGTGAAATGAGGTTTTCCTTGGTTCAATTCTTGACGACGTTGGTAAAGTTTTGCATCTTCCCATTCCTTTTGCCAAACTGGCTCTTTGGTAGGAAGGCCTGCACGCATTGGGAAAGCTGTTTTCCCAAGGTTAAGGGTATCTTTGAGTTTCATGGTATCTCCTTTATAAATAATAACAAATTAAAAACCACGACTTCCAAAAAGGACGAAAATCGTGGTACCACCTTTATTCGAAAAAAGACTCAGCTTTTTTCCTCTTATCCCGTAACGTGGGGAACGTCAAATCTTACTCCATTCAGACTTGATTGTTTGAGAGGATAATCTTATCGTTAGGGAATGCAGGACTCACACCATCTCCTGCTCGCTGGAAATATAAGGATAAGATATTGTTCTCAGATTATTTCTTATAAAATTGTAACAGATTCTTGCGGTGCCGCAAAACCTGGTTCTGAGTTTACAGCTTCAGTAGCTGGTGTTGGTCCTGAATAATGGCTTGGAGCTACTTCTGGCTCTTCATACATTGGACCAACTGGATGAGCTGGACTTTCTTCAACAACCGGAGCTGGTGAAACCACTTGTTCTTGTTCAGCTCTTGCTTCGGCTTCCGCAAGTTCCTTATTAGCCGCTTCGATACGCGCTTGCAACTCTGCCATTTCCTCGGGAGAAAACTGACGAGTAATATCAATTGGTTCTTCCTCTGGATGTTGTTGTAAGACAGAGTCACCTAAGACTTCGCTTACTACTTCTTTGAAGGCTTCATCACTTGTCTGAAGATAAGTAGCTGTTGGACGAAGAATGTCTTCCCAATCTGAAGATTCAACAATTGCTAACTGGCTCTCAATTGTAGATTTGAGACGTTGATGGAAGACACGGCTCTTGTTCTTCAATTCTTCTGTTTCAACAGCAACTTTCTTAGCATTATCAGTTGCTTGACGAAGAATTTCATTTGCCTTGTACTTAGCTTCTTCCAACAAACGTTGTGCATCCTGCTCTGCTTGTTGGATAATATTGTTTGAGCGTTCAGTTGCAGCTTGTTTTACTCGCTCTGCTGTATCTTGTGCAATCAATACAGACTGGCTCAATGAATCTTTCATCTCATCAAAGTAAGACAAACGCTCTTCCAAACTCTTAATATGTAAATCCTTATCATGATTAGAGCGAACCAAATCTTCATAATCACGGACTACAATATCTAAAAATTCATCTACTTCTTCTTGATCAAACCCTCTAAAGCGTGTGCTAAAGGTTTTATCTTTGATTTCTAACGATGTAATTGGCATATTTTTCCTCACTTACTTAATAACAATTGGACCGTTAATTTCTTTTTATCTTTTTTTGTTTGCCCATTATCTCTAACGAGTTTCAATCGACCAAATTTCCTTACACTAATCAGATCACCAACTTGAACTGCATAATCTGATTTTTCAACTAAATGGTAATTAACTTGGACTGCCTGTTTTTCAATTAACTGACTTGCCTGATTTCTAGACAGCTTGAAGACACCTGCTAGAAAAACATCTAATCTTGAACTAGCGATACAGATATCTAATTCTTGATAATCTTCTACTGTGGTAATTTTCTCAGTAAAATCCCGTTCTTCTAGACGAACCGGTAAACGAGCAATTTTCGTAATGCCGTCTTGAAAAAGGAGCATAAACTGTCGATTAATGATAATCTGTGCCCTCTCTTCGTTGACTAAGATATCACCAAATAGCTTCCTATCAATTCCCAGCTGATTTAAAACAGTCCCTAATATTTTTGAATGCGTTAGGCGTTCAAACTTATTAGGATAGACAATTTCTTGCAAGGAAAGTTCAAAATCAGAGAATTCCGGCTCAAAATAATCAGGATACAGGAGTACCCGTACATATTCAGTTTCAAGAAACTGCCGACTGCTCATGTAGGAGATGCCGTTGGTTGATGCTAGAACCTTTAAAATCTTTTCTTGATGGGGATTTACAAAGGGGGTTAAAAAAGGAGAATAAGAATCTTCTACCTTTTTTATCCATTCTACTCCCTTATCAATAAAAGACGAATCATTCTTAGAAAAGTGTTGATAAATCATCTTGTTCATAGAAAGATCACTAAAAGTCGAATCAACTGCTCCCCTAGGAAGTGAACTAGTAATACCGCAATCCAGACAGACAAGTCAAGACCTGCAATCTGGAGGGGTAAACGTTGCAAGGGAGCTATTATCGGTTTCACTAAACTAATAATCAAGCGTCCAAGACGTGATTCATAAGCATTGGGAAACCAAGACATCAGAGCAAACACGATTAAAATCAGTGAATAGATATCCACTGCATTTTGAACAAAACGAATGAGAAAGATCATTATCTCACTCTCGTACGTTTCATATCAAAGCCAAATTCACCATTTTGTGATTCATCTGGAATTTTGATGTCTTCAATATTGACAACAACATCAACTGGTGTCAGCAGGTACATAGTAGATGCTACCTTTTTCATGTTACCAGCTAAAACGTGACGCGCCCCATCCAGATAGTCCAAACAACGACGAGCTTGAACTTCTGTCATATATTGAAAATCAATCAAAATACTTTCGTTACCAGCTAATAAATCAACAATATCTGTGGCATCTTCGTATTTACGTGGATAACGAACATCAATTGTCACCTTATCAGTAGAACGTTGACTTTGCATAGCCAACTCTTGTTGACGGGCATGAAGACGAGTGATGTTTTTATCTTTAGATGGCGTGCTAGCAGCTTGTTGAGGCAACTCTTGAACAGAAGGGACTGGAGTCACAATCGGCTCTTCAGCTTTAGGCTGATATGTAGTACCAACTTCTTCTCCATCTTCTGTAAAATAATCTATAAATTTATCAAATCTATCTTTTAAAGACATATTTCTTTCCTATTTAAAAAATGCTGTACCAATTCTGACAAATGTTGAGCCAAATTCAATCGCTTCCTTATAGTCACGACTCATACCCATACTCAAGTCCGTCATTGGCATATTGGGAATTTGTTTTTCTCTAATTTCTAGTTGCAAATCCTGCGTAGCTTTAAAAATCTCTTTCAACTCATCACTACTAGCTTCAAAAGGAGCCATGGTCATCAAGCCTACATATTCAATTTTATCTAAGGTGGCCAATTCTGGCAAGAGTTCCAATAGTTCTTCCTTTGAAAAACCATGTTTACTCTCTTCCCTTGAGATATTTACTTGTAAGAAACACTTAACAACTCGGTCACTTCTTTTTTGAATTTCTTCTGCTAGCTTTAATGAATCCAAAGCGTGGAAATAATCAACATACTGAATGACATCTTTAACCTTGCGTCTTTGCAAAGTACCAATCAAATGCCAGGTAATATTCCGGTCTTTTAAAGCTTGATATTTCTCAAGAAATTTATCTACACGATTTTCACCAATATGATGCACACCTAGCGGAAGCAAAGCCTCCGCTGTCGGTACGTCTACATACTTTGTAACAGCAACAACCGAAACAGAATTGGCTTCTCTTCCTGACTGCTGACTTGCATCTTTTATTTGTTGAAAAACACGTTCTGTATTTGCTTTCAAATTCATTTACTTAACGATTTTTGAAAAATGGAGGAGTTTCTAATTCGTCCTCTTCTAAAGATGGTGCTTCGAAGCGTTCAACTGGTGATACAACTGAATCAGTTGGTCGAACAATTGTCTCACGACGCAAGTCCCAATCACCAAATGCTGAAGATTGAGAAGTTTCTGTACGGCGAGGTGCTGGACTTGGAATTTCTGCAGTTTCAGCCATATCAAACTGACGATTATGATTGTGTGCATGACTAGGACTTGCTTGTTCATGACGGACAACTTGTCTTGGTGCATGGCCCACAACTTTTTCCACACGATCTTGACGAACACCAGTTGCCACAACTGTAACACGAATTTCATCTTTCATGTTTTCATCGATAGATGTTCCGAGCCAGATGTTCACTCCTTGACCAGCTGCTTGGTTGACAATTTCTGATGCTTCTTCAGCCTCAATCAAGGTTAAATCAAGACCACCAGTAACGTTGACGATAACATCCTCAGCACCGTCAATAGTTGTTTCAAGAAGTGGTGAGTAGATTGCCTTACGAGCTGCTTCTACCACACGTTCTTCACCACTACCGATACCGATACCCATTAGGGCGTTTCCTTTATTTGCCATAACTGTTTTCACATCGGCAAAGTCAAGATTAATCAAACCAGGGTTTGTGATCAAATCAGTAATTCCTTGAACACCTTGGCGAAGTACGTTATCTGCTTCGCTAAGAGCTTCAAGAAGTGGAGTTTTCTTATCAACAATTTCAAGCAAGTTGTTGTTTGAAATAATCAATAGGGTATCCACATGTTCGCGAAGTTGATTGATTCCTTCCACAGCGTATTGGCCACGTTTGCTTCCTTCAAAACCGAAAGGACGTGTCACAACACCAACTGTAAGAGCACCTAAATCTTTAGCAATGCGGGCAATAACAGGAGCTGCACCAGTACCTGAGCCACCTCCCATACCTGCAGTGATGAAGACCATATCTGCTCCAGTAATAGCTTGAGTCAAGGCTTCTTCGCTTTCTTCGGCAGCCTTTTGACCGATTTCAGGTCGACCGCCAGCACCCAAACCACGAGTCAATTTAGGGCCCAACTGAATTACAGTCTCAGCTTTTGTACTACTCAAAGCTTGTACATCTGTGTTTGCTGCGATAAATTCTACGCCTGCAACACCTTCGTCAACCATGCGGTTAATGGCGTTACCACCACCTCCACCAACACCGATTACTTTAATCACTGCACCTTGGGCAGCCGCTGTATCAAATGAAAATGTCATAGTTTATTTTTCCTCTTTTATTCATCAAACATACTTCCAATTAAACCACGGAAGCGATCTGCGATTTTTGGTTTATTTTGAGAAGATACTTTATCTTCTTTCGGAGCAACTACGTTCGTAGAAGCTGATTGCTCTACCTCAGTATTTTGAACTGGTTGAATAGGGGTAGGTTGTGCTACCTGCGTAACACGTTGAATCATCCCACCAAAATTGATTGGTTGGTGACGCAAAGTATCCTCACCCTTGACTGCTCGTTGTGCTAACAAATGCACTTCAGTCAATTGAGCAGCAAATTCAGATAAGCTAATCACATGAGCGAAGGCAGGGTTACGGATTCCAACTTGATTTGGAACGTAAAGTTTAACACCAACGCCAAATACTTCCTGCGCAAGTTCTACAATACCTGGTAAAATAGCATTTCCACCAATCAGAACAATCCCACCTGGAAGATCCAACAAATGTCTTCTTTCCAACTCTTGTTTGATTTGTTCAAAAATGTGTTTAATGCGAGCTGAAATAATCTCTGCCAAGTAGCTTTCTGTAACTTCTACAGGCTCTACTTCACCAATCACTTCAACTTGGAAAGTTTCATTGCTGGCAAGTGATGGGTAGGCTTCCCCATAGTTCAATTTCAATCCTTCAGCTAATTTCTGTGAAGTCTTCAAGACTTTAGAGATATCTTTTGTGACATAATCTCCACCTTCTTGAAGAATATTTGTAAACTGGAGTTCTTGGTTACGGATTGTAGCAACAGTTGTTTGACCTGCTCCCATATCAATCACAGTAGCTCCAAATTCACGCTCTCCTTCATTCAAGACTGAACGAACCAAAGCCAATGGTGAAATAATAATATTTTCAACTTGAACACCTGAGCGCTCAACTGTTTTGCGTAAATTGTGAAGAATAGTACGTGGACCAGTGTAAAGTAAGCCACGCATTTCAAGACGAACCCCCATCATGCCACGTGGGTCACGAATACCTTGGAAACCATCTACGATAAATTCTTCAGGAATAAAAGTAATGACTTCACGATCTGGTGTCATACTCTTTGTCAAGGCTGATTTGACAACATTTTCAACATCTTGATCTGTAATTTCTTTTGTATCAGATGTAACTGGAATCATTCCTTGAGTTGGTTCTACTTGCAAAAGATTTCCAGGCAAACCAACATTCACAGATTTAATTGAAATGCCAGCTTTCTCTTCTGCTTGGGAAATAGCTGACTTGATAGCAGTTGCTGCTGCTTCAATATCAACGATAATCCCATCCTTTACACCTTTACTCTTGGCATTACTTACACCAATTACATTAAGTTCACCATCTCTAAGCTCGGCAACCAATACCTTAATCGAATTAGTTCCGATATCTAAGCCTGTAAAAAAACCATCTCTAGCCATTACATCGCATCCTCTCTCTTCCAAGTTTCAAACTTCTATTCAATATAGCTAAAACAGGGCATAGCTATTCACAGAATATTATAACACAAAAAATCCAATTGTGCTTAGTTTTTCCTAAATTTGCTTACCATTTTTCACATTCGCTCATCAACTTTTTTTATTTTCCAAACAAGTTATAAAAAATCAGATTTATGAAAAAAGAAAGCTCATTTCTAAGCTTTCTTTGCAATCATTTTTTCTGCTTCTTGTTCTAAAAATAGTTCCAAGATTTTCTTTGTCAACGCAATCGCTGCTGACAAGGCTAGGGAAACGATTAAATAATTAGCTACTAAGCCATGGTCCCCAACCAATGGTGGTTTTGTGAGGAATCCGTAATCTCCACCCGTTACTAAATTAACCACAAAAATTAAGGCATTTAGGGCAAAGGTCATGAGAAAAATTCCCTTCACATCCAACAATCGTGCATCGTACTGTCTCAAGAGATAAACCAAAGAGTTCCCCAAGAGAGCTAAGTGCCCAAAGATAAAGGATAAAATCGCAATATGTGGGAAAGGATAAGCATCTGGCACTGGATAAACAAAGGCTGCTAATGTCCCAAATGTCCCCAATAATGCAAAATACTGCCTATATTTAGACTGACCAGGAAGCAAAAGCACCACAAACATAGCCATACGGCAATGGTAAAAAGGTAAACTTTCTGACAGCGGCATATGATTGACCCAATACCAACCATAAAGTAGAATCAACTGAACTGCCTGTAAGATTTGGAAAAATCGTTGGTAAGCCTTCTTTTCACGATAGCGATAGGCTGTATAAAAGGTCAAACCCAAGAGTGCAAATATACTGATATACCAAAAAAGGTCAAATTTAGGTGGCTCTGTTGTTTGGGTAGTAAAGAAAATATCCCATAAATTCATCTAGTCTTCCTCATTATTCAAAATTTTCCTGCATATTATTATACCATGCTACGTAAGAAAAATGGATTTAGAAATACGTAAATGTTTGACAAAATCACTTGGCTTCATTTTCTAAACTTTCTACCAACTTGGCTAGATTCATAGAGTTAGAACCTTTGAGTAGGATTTGGTCATGGGCTCCAAGGCTTTCTTTGACTTGCTTGACTAGATCTTCAAATTGGTCTTGGTCTTCTGTTTTCTTGAAGTAGTAAACGTGGCCGATTGGGAACATCTGACTAGCCAATTGGGCTAATGCGACAATGTCTTCTCCATAGAAAATAACAGTATCAAGCACATCTGGAGAAAGGCTCAGAATCATCTGATTATGAAGCTGAACTGACTGGTCACCAAGTTCCTTCATATCCGCCAAAACAGCGATTTTCTTGCCACCTTCATTGGCTGGAATGGCAGAGAAAGTCTCTAAAATCAGCTTCATAGCAGTTGGATTGGCATTGTAAACATCTGATAGGATATCTGCTCCATTGGCTGCTTTCTTCCACTCGGTACGGTTACGCGTCAATTCAAGATTTTCGAAGGCCAAACGGATTTGCTCCTCTGAAACTCCTTCTTGTAGGGCAACATAAGACGCAATCATAGCATTGGTGGCATTGTACTTACCAGTCACTGGCAAATCAAGGGCTTGCTCCAAGAAATTGGCCTTAAAGGTCAAGCTATCCTTACGCTCAACCAAGTCGGTAATTTCCAACTCTGCTCCTTGGCCAAAACGAACTACCTTTTTATCAGTTGGCAAGTAGTCCTCTACAATAGTGTCAGCTGGCGCTAAAAGCAAGGAATTCGAAGACATCCCGTCTGCAATTTGCATTTTTCCTTTAGCAATCTCAGAACGGTCTTTGAAAAAAGCCAAATGGGCTTCTCCAACCAAGGTCACGATGGCTGTTTTTGGACGAGCCAATTCTGACAAGAGATGAATATCTCCCAAGTGATCCTGTCCCATCTCTAAGACCAACTTTTCTGTTCCTTCAGGCATATGGAGAACTGTGTATGGAAGACCAATCTCGTTATTGTAGTTGCCTTGAGTTTTGTAGGTTTTGTAGGTTGTTGATAGCAAGTGCGCTAACATATCCTTGGTCGTTGTTTTACCATTTGAACCTGTGACCGCAAAGACATCAACTGCTGTTTTTTCAAGATAGTAGGCAGCTAGGGATTGAAAGGCAGCCAAAACGTCAGCTACTAGAATGTAGGGATGATTTGCGACCTCTTTCTCAGACAGGGTTGCAGCAGCGCCATTTTCAAAGGCTGTTTCTATAAAGTCATGACCGTCACGCGCACCTTTGAGGGGGACAAATAAATCTCCTGTCGCAATCAGACGACTGTCAAACTCGGCCTTCTCTAACTGGGTGTCCTCAAAGATGCTGATATCATTTTTAGCTCCTACAACTTGAGCCACTTCATGGATTGTTAATTTCATTTCTACTCCTTTAAAAAGGGTCGAAGCTCGAGAACTCTAGTCACCTTGCAGTGATAGTTCTGGCTTCTACCCTCTCTTTCATTTTATAGCAAATGCGCTTCGCGCTTGTCAAAACTTTCCTTGGCAAGGTCAACCAAACGCTCGATTAGTTCTGGGTAGCTGATTCCCATATTGTCCCAAAGTAGTGGGTACATAGACCACTGGGTGAAACCTGGCATGGTATTGAGCTCGTTTAGGAAAATCTCTCCCTTGTCTGTATAGAAGAAATCGCAACGAGAGAGACCGAGGCCACCAATGGCACGGAAGGCTGTTTCTGCATTCTGACGCATGACAGCTACCACATCATCACTGATTTTGGCCGGAATGTCCATAGTAATCTTGTTATCAATATACTTAGCGTCATAGTCATAAAAGGCAACATCCTTAACTACTTCTCCTGGAAGCGTGCTTTTAACATCGTAGTTACCCAGTAGGCCAACCTCGATTTCACGGGCATTTACCCCTTGTTCAACCAAGACACGACTATCATATTGGAAGGCAAGTTTCAAGGCTTGACGAAGTTCCTCTTGATTTTCAGACTTAGAAATACCGACACTAGAACCCATGTTAGATGGTTTTGTGAAAACTGGATAAGTCAATTTTTCTTCAACTTCAGCAATTTTAGCAGTCATATCATCATCTTCGACAATGGCCACATAAGGAACTTGGGCAATCCCGACAGATTCTAAGACACGCTTAGTGGTGATTTTATCCATGGCAAGACTAGATGACAATATGTTACAACCAACATAAGGCATTTTCAAAACTTCGAGGAAGCCTTGAACTGAGCCATCTTCTCCCATCGGACCGTGAAGGACTGGAAAGACCACTGCTCCCTCTTCGTATATAGCACTTGGTGCAACTTGCTTATCCCAATCAATAGTTTCATTGGTCATAAGACGATCCTCTTGACCTGGAGTCTGGCTAAATTCTTGCGTTTTAATAAAGTCACCTGACTGGCTGATGAAGAAAGTCTTGACTGTGAAACGGTCGTAGTTGACCGCACGCATCACACTCTCAGCTGAAAGAACAGAGACTTCACGCTCTGCACTACGTCCACCGTATAAAAGAATAATCGTTTGTTTCATATTATTTGTTCCAATTCTAATAGAATACTCGTTCTTTAGTATATCATATTTGCTTCTTTTTTGAAACTTGAACCTGATACTGGTCTTCAATAAATCTAAAAAGAGACCGATAAAACAACTGTCGGCCTCCGTGATTTTTGTCTAAATGAATTGAGTGTGTTAATTTGTCTACACTTACAACTCTGTTCGATTTTCAATGGCTCGTAAGAGTGTCACTTCGTCCGCATACTCGATATCTGCTCCGACAGCTAGGCCTCGTGCCAGGCGCGTAACCTTGATACCAGCTGGTTTGAGCAAACGAGAGAGATACATGGAAGTCGCTTCCCCATCTGCCGTAGCATTTGTGGCCACAATCACTTCTGAAACTTCACTATCCATCAGACGAGTCATAAGGCTTTTGAGATTGATATCGTCTGGACTGATGCCATTCATGGGAGAAATGAGTCCATGCAAAACATGATAGAGTCCATGGTATTCTTGGATATTCTCCATAGCCGCCACATCGCGACTATCTTCGAGAACTAAAATTGTCGTCTGGTCACGAGTCGGATCGGTACAGATAGAGCAAGGATCGTCATCAGTCAAACGACCACAGATGGAACAATAGGTCAGCTCTCTCTTAGCAGAAAGGAGATTTTTGGCAAATTCATTGACGTCGTCATCAGACATTCCAATGGTATAAAAGGCCAGACGTGTAGCCGTCTTAATCCCGATACCCGGTAACTTAGAGTAACTATCAATTAGCTTGGCAATAGGTGTTGGATAAAGCATAAGTTCCTTTCTAGTTCATTGGATGGTGTTGGTTATAGAGGTTGATAATATCGCGTGCAATGGAAGGTCCGACACCATTTGTAAGATTGGTGTTATGCGGGAAAACAACAGCTACAGCAATTTGAGGGTTATCTGATGGTGCATAGGCCACAGCATTAGTATTGTTAGCTTCTTGACCTCCCGCAACATAACTTTCGGCAGTACCTGTTTTTCCACTAATGGATACCGCTGCGCCATTTGAAAAGGCACGACCTGTTGTCAGAGCACTCCCTCCGTGAGAAACTTGATAAAAACCTTGTTGGAGGATGGAAACATCAGACTCAGAAATATTAATTTTATTCATTTCCTTGGTATCAATAGATTGAATTAAATCTCCTAAACCACCTTGTTCATTATTTCCATAAATCCCCTCGACAATGTGAGGTGCAATCCGAACACCGTTGTTGGCAATAGTTCCAACGTACTGGGCTAATTGCATAGGGGTGTAGTTATCAAACTGGCCAAAGGCATTGGTAATGTAATTAGCAAAATTATACTCTTTTGGTATAAAACCAGTTGACTCATCTGGAAGGTCAATGCCTGTTGAGGCTCCAAGACCATATTCCGCAAATGTCAAACGAAGTTTCCCCATAGCGGATTCTAAATTGTTAGTTAAAACAAACATATTGGGTTGATAGGTCTGACCCATGATGCCCAAAGCCGTTTGGACCATGTAGGTATTAGAAGAATACTCCAAGGCTTCCACAGCTGTAATCGGGAATGAACCGTAGGCTTGAGTGTACCAAGAATTAATCGGAGCTGAACCTTGGAAGACAATCGGTTGGTCTGTCAAGGTCTGGTTCCCTGACAAGACTCCATTCTCCCAACCAGAGCTGATGGTCGCCGCCTTGACAACAGAACCCGGGACAAAGACATCGGTTACTGTTCCCAAGGAATCAGGTGTTAAATCTCCCGTTTTCAAGTCATGTTTTAACCCTGACATAGACAAAACAGCACCTGTTTTTGGATTTAGAGCGACTGCATACACACCTTCCGAATACTTGGCTCCTCCATTTCCTAGTTCGGAATTAAAATAACTCTTAAGCAGATTGTCCACGCTATCTTGGAAGGCCAAATCAATGGTCAGTTTAATATTGTTCCCTTTGGTACCATCTTCAATATTCTCGACACTTTCCATGTTGCCATGTTTATCAAGATGAATTTCTTTCACCGAGCGTTTCCCTTGCAAGGTTTCTTCATATTGTTTTTCTAGATAAGAAGTCCCAACACGGTCATTTAAAGAATACCCCTTTTTGATATAAGCATCTGCTTCTTCAGCTGGAAGACCAGCTTTTTCACTGGATACACTTCCTACTATAGACGAAAGTGAAGTCTCTAAAACCTTTCGATCCCACGAAGTTGAAATACTGATACCAGGTAAATTCTTAGAAGCCGAAGCAATCAAGGCAATCTGAGTATCTGTCAAGGAGTCTGTCGCAATGGTCCCTGTCGCAAAATTTCCAACTGCATTGAGTTGGCTAAAGAGGTAAATTTCTTTCTTTTCGTCATCCGAGTAGGCCAATTGGCTTGGATCGATACTTTCAACAGTATTATTGTAAAGCTCGGATTCAGATAATTGATTGCCATCAGAATCAAATCGCTTCTCACGTGGTAAACTTTCCACTGCTTTCTTATAGACATCTTGATCTGCTAGGTAATAGTCCGCCAACTGTCGATCAGTCAATGTTGGAGAAGTAACTCCCACATAGGCCAGCAACTTCTTGGCTGTTTCTTTTAAATCTGCAGCCGTCATTTTGTTGTTTCGAGTAAAGGAAACAACTTGTTTCACAGTATTTTCAACCAAAGGCTTGCCGCTAGCATCATAAATTTCGCCCCGAGCCGAACTAGTGGTCACCTTTGTTTTACTGGCAGATGCTAATTTTGTCTCATAAAAATCCTTGTTCAAAACCTGCATATAAAGCAGGCGACCAATAATGGCCATAAAGAGCAAAATGACAATTGAAAACAATAAATTAAGCCGAATCGGAATCGAATGGCTATCAAATTTTCTCATACAAATCAGTCTCATTTCTATTTAAAATCTTACTCTTCATTGTACCACAATTTGAGAAGAAAATTATGGAAAAGGAAAAAGCTTTTTTCCTTTTTACGGGAAAATACGATTTTATTTATCTATCCCTATATTATATGATATAATAAATGTAAAAGTTCGATGACCCAGTCTTTTTCCAATACGACTCATTTAAAGGAGCCTTTCTATGGATAAACCAGATATAGCAACCATCATTGATTCCCACTTCGAAGAAATGACAGATTTAGAGCAAGAAATCGCTCGCTATTTTTTACAATCTGAAACTATTGCAGATGATTTATCATCCCAGCAAGTCACTCAAAAATTACATATTTCTCAGGCTGCTTTGACCCGCTTTGCTAAAAAGTGTGGCTTTACAGGTTATCGAGAATTTATTTTCCAATACCAACACCAAGCAGAGAAACAGGACACCCATTCTCACAAACACAGTCCACTGACAAAACGAGTCCTCAGAAGCTATAGCAATATGCGGGAACAAACACAGGACTTGATTGACGAGGCCCAACTAGAAAGAATTGCCCAGTTAATCGAAGATGCTGAGCGTGTCTACTTCTTCGGAACAGGGAGTTCTGGCCTCGTTGCTCGTGAAATGAAATTACGCTTCATGCGTCTAGGTGTGGTCTGCGAGGCCTTGACTGACCAAGACGGCTTTGCTTGGACAACCAGTATTATGGATGAGAATTGTCTCGTACTCGGTTTCTCACTTTCTGGCACAACTCCTTCTATTTTAGATAGTCTATTAGACGCCAAGGAGATGGGGGCAAAGACTGTACTTTTTACAAGTGTTCCCAATAAAGATAGTCAAGCCTATACAGAGACTGTTCTTGTAGCCACACACAGCCAGTCTTCTTACATCCAGCGTATATCCGCTCAACTTCCTATGCTCTTCTTTATCGATTTGATTTATGCCTACTTTTTGGAAATCAATCGTGAAAGCAAGGAGAAAATCTTTAATAGCTACTGGGAAAATAAAAAACTCAATGGCTATCGTAGACAAAAACGTATAAGAAAATCCTAGTTTGGTCTAGCCAAACTAGGATTTTTATTCATCACTAAACATACCTCTTCAAGATTATGAATTAGTCATATCTTGACTTAGTCTTGAATAATTTCATGTAATCACTTTTTGAAGGGAGTAAATAAGCAAGTCTGACAGTATCCTCAACAATTGTATATAATACGATGTAATCCTTACTCAAGGTCAATCCTCGCGTTTGATAGTGAGGATCTAATTTCTTACCAAATTTTTCATCGGCATCAAATCCAGCTTGGGGGAAAATTTCTAGACGATTAATATCTTTTCTAATATTGGCTACTTTTCGTCTCGCAGCCTCTACAGAACCAATTTCCTCCGCTATATACTGATATATTTTATCCAGACTATCAATTACTCTAGGAGAATACAAAATCCTATATTTTTTATAATCCATAGCGTGTCACGACATCCTCATCTGTCAAGTAATTTCCAGCCTCAATCTTGGCATAACTTTCTTGAACTTCTGCTTGTAATTGCCTAAATAAATACTCCTTCTCTAATTCCTCTTCACTAAGTAAATCTACTTCATTTGTTACGGCAACATTCTTTAAAAATAATCTAAGTGCTGATGAAAGAGAGAGATTTTGTTCTTTTAACACTTCCATTGCATCATTTACCAATTCTCTATTAGCTTGAAAGGTAACAATTTTATTTGAATTCGCTATAACCACTTTATATAACTCCTTTATATATTTTATTTATTATCTCACAATTATAAAGAAAGTCAAGGGAATTTGATTAGAAAATCCTAGTTTGGTTGAACCAAACTAGGATTGTTTTGTTTTAAAGTGATAATAAGCACCCAACATACCTGCTGTATTTTGATGATGGGCAAATTCTAATCTCGTCTTATCAGCCAGACTTGGTACCAAAGCATCTTTCAAAGCTTTTCGAATTTTAGGCTTGAGGATAGCCTCTTGCCCCATGATACCGCCACCGAGAATGACTACTTCTGGATTGGCCACATAGCAAATATTAGCCAGACCTTTTCCTAGATAGTCTACCATACGGTCAATACCAGCCATACAAATCTTGTTTCCTTCAGTGGCTTCCTTAAAGATACGTCGGCCATTCCACTGGTCAACTGGATCTCCATGACCTGCTGCTACATACTCCACCAAGGCTGTTGTAGAGGCCAAGTCTTGGAAATCTCCATCCTGCATATGCATATAACCGACTTCACAGGCTGAATTGCTAAAACCATGGAAGACTTTCCCATCCATAATCAAGCAACCACCGATACCTGTTCCAATAGTCAAGCAAAGGGTGACACTCGCTCCCTTGCCTGAACCAGATACCGCTTCAGCAAGACCTGCACAGTTGACATCATTTTCAATTTCACAAGGAATAGCAAAGCTAGTCTCGATTTCCTTCTTGAACTGGGTTCCTGCATAGTTGGGAATCTGAGGTCCAGCATAGAAAATCTCACCCTTATCTGGATCCACCATTCCTGCAGAAGAAATGGCAACACCTGCTACTGGGCCTTTTTCTAAATAGCTGGCTACGATATCTTTGGTTTTTTGTAAGATATGAGGTCCACCCTTATGCGCCTCTGTTGGCATTTCATGCGATTCAACAAGTTGGCCTTCTTGGTCGATCAAACCATATTTGATATTTGTTCCACCGATATCAATTGCAACGTAGTGTGTCATAAATACCTCCTTATGGATTAGAGGAAGCGCTCCTTGGTTTCACGAATCAAGGCTGCAGCTGCTTCTACAACTGGACGATCTTCTTCAGTCACTGGTGTCAATGGTGAACGAACAGAACCAATATTCAAGCCTTCATTGATCTTTAAGACTTCCTTAATCACACCATACATATTTCCATGTGCAGCAGTCAATTTGCCAATGATTGCATTGATAGCGTATTGCAATTCACGCGCTGTTTCCAAGTCTTTGTCAGCAATCAACTGATTGAGTTTCAAGAAGAGTTCTGGCATAGCACCATAAGTACCACCGATACCAGCTTTAGCTCCCATGAGACGACCACCTAAGAACTGTTCATCTGGACCGTTGAAGACGATATGGTCTTCGCCACCAAGGCTCACAAAGGTTTGGATATCTTGAACTGGCATAGAAGAGTTCTTAACACCGATAACACGTGGATTCTTCAACATTTCAGTGTAGAGACTTGGCGTCAAAGCAACCCCTGCCAATTGAGGAATGTTGTAAATCACGTAGTCTGTGTTTGGTGCTGCAGCACTAATGTCATTCCAGTATTTAGCAACTGAGTATTCTGGTAAGCGGAAGTAAATCGGTGGAATCGTTGCAATGGCATCTACACCCAAGCTTTCTGCATGACGAGCTAGTTCCATACTATCTTTAGTATTATTGCAAGCAACATGGGCAATAATAGTTAATTTACCTTTGGCAACTGCCATGACTTCTTCCAAGATTAACTTGCGGTCTTCAACGCTTTGGTAGATACATTCACCAGAAGAACCATTGACATAAAGACCTTGAACACCTTTATCAATGAAGTATTGAACCAAGGCACGCGTACGCTCTGGACTTACTTCTCCTTGATCATCATAACATGCGTAAAAGGCTGGAATGACACCTTCATATTTTTTTAAATCTGACATAGATTTTCTCCTAAGTTTTCTTTTTTTCTGCTAAAAGCAGGATTTATTCTTTACGTGTTTAGTATACACCTTGTGAAAAACGCTTTCAATATCTTGTGTACACTTAGATTTTAGTTTCGATATGTATTTTGAAATGTTTATGGCTTGAAAGTAGTTTCATAGACAAGCCATCCTATTGGTATTTTGCGAAAATTTTCTCCATCAATCCAGTCTGGATAAAGACCAAAAGTCCAAACCCAAAAAGCAGGAAGGCTGAGCCACCTAAAAGTAAACTGAAGGCAGACAGATAAAGAACCATCACAATGAGAAAGAGAATAACTAACATGAGGAAGAACCAAGGAAAGTTAAAACTTGCCAAGATAAGTCCTTTTTGTAGCACTTCTTTCCAAGTCAAATCATAGCGCGCAGCTATGGGGTAGCTAGCCAACATCACGATAGTGAGGAAGATAAGAACACCTAGACAAATAGCTTTTACCATTTGGAAAGGCATAGCTGTCTGACCCCAGAAGAGATAGAGATCTAGAAGGCTTAATGAAACAATGCCTAACTCCAGCAAACCTAACTGAAGACCTAGCTTCAGATTTTGCTTGAAAGCTCTTAGATAGATTTTAAAGACAGGCACACGTCTGCTCTTCTTAATCTCAAACATAGTCTCGTAGAGGCTAATTTTAGCCACTCCAATCGTCACGATGGGCAAACAAGAGACGACAAAAAGAAGATTAGCTGTGACGATATCCAAGACCTTCTCACTAAAACGCATGAGAAAGTTATCTGTATCAAATGCTGCCTTGATAAGGCTTACTCCTTTTTGTGCCATATTTGCTCCTCCTGATTCTTTTAATCAATCAAAATTTTAAAAAGATATTTGCGAACCTTCTCTTCCATACCTGCATAGCCATTCGGCTGGTGTGGTTCTCCTGGGAAGAAAATCGCAAAATTGTGATAACCCAACAAGAGTGGGTATTTTTCATGACAATGAACAAAGCCAATGTCACTCGCTTCGTCAAATGCTACTGCCTCGTCTTTGATACGTGAACCGTAACTCGAATATTCATGTCCTTCTACCAGCAAATGCAAATCTGCATAGTTCTGATGATGCTCAAATTGATCATTTTCAGCTTGATTGAGGACATTTTCCTGCACAACTAGAAAGACCTTGTCCCCGTCAATCTCATACTTACCTAATTCGAAAGAATCTTTACGGTGCTGGTAGAGATAGTCGATAGCCTTGTCTAGATTGGGATGAATCCCTTTGTAAAAGGTGATGTTTTTCAAATCGTCAAAAATCATACTCTTTCCTTCGTTTCTGATAGTTAACTAAAATCATTTTTAAGTTGATAAGTGTCTGACAAAACTTCATAAAGTAACTGCATACCCTCCATTTTGTAGACACTTATAACCTCTATATTTCCATAGTATGTCAAGACCACTTCCGCAATCTTGATATACTTGTTTACTTTTCTTATCCTTTAACAGCTCCCATAGTAATACCTTGAGTGAAGGATTTTTGGAAGACTAGGAAGACTGTTACGATTGGCACGGCTGCAAGAGCGGCCCCTGCCATGATCAAACCATAGTTGGTTGCCATTTCAGCCTGCATAGTCGCAACCCCAAGTGAGATGGTCAAGTTGTTACGTGAAGTCAACATAACCAACTGCATGAAGTAGTCATTCCAAGTATTGATGAAGGTAAAGATTGCAAGGGCTGCAAATCCTGGTTTCACAATTGGGAAGGCTACGCTCCAGAAAGTACGAATCTCACCACAACCGTCGATTTTAGCTGATTCAAGCAACTCTGTAGGGATATTCTCACTGAACTGTTTCATGAGGAAGACCCCAAATGGCCATCCAATCAAAGGCAGGATAACTGCCCAAAGAGTATCATGGATTCCCATGAAGTTGACGATACGTACCAATGGTACAAGGACAACTTGTTTTGGAAGTGCCATGGCAGCGATAAAGATGGCAAAGAGAATACGTTGACCATAGAAACGTTTTTTAGCCAATACATAACCTGCTAGAGAAGAGGTTGCACAGACCAAAAACATAGTTACAAGTGAAATAAACACAGAGTTCCACATCCACTGCATAGCAGGGTTTTGCACCATGAGTTGTTGGAAGTTTTCCATGGTTGGCATTTTAGGGAACCATTGTGGCGGAATCATAATGGTATCAGGTTGTGATTTGAAGGCACCTGTCAAAATCCAGTAGAACGGAAAGATGAACAGCACGGTCAACAAGAGCAAGATAATAGTTGAAATAACAGTGAAAGCTGTTAAAGGTTTCTTTTGTGTAGATTGCATAGCTGTCTCCTTTCTTTAGTATTCTACGTCGTTTCCAAGTACTTTAAATTGAACAAAGCTTACGATAGCGATCATGACTGCCAAGAAGACACCGATAGTGTTTGCATAACCGTATTCTGTCAATTGGAAGGCTTTTTCGTAAAGGTAGTACATCAGTGTACTTGTTGAGTAGTTTGGACCACCAGATGTCAACAACTGAATCAAGGCGAAACACTGGAATGAGTTGATTGTTGTGATGATTGCAATGTAAAGAGTTGTTGGAAGAAGGCTTGGCCATTTAATCTTCCAGAAAACTTGCAATTCAGTCGCACCATCAACACGCGCTGCTTCAACCAGTGAATTGTCAATATTACCCATGGCAGCGATATAAAGGATAATCGGCTGACCAACAGATGTTGTCAAAAGGATAATCATAATCGCCATCAAAGCCCAGTTTTTATCTCCCAACCAAGAAATGTTTTGACTGATGATATGGCTTGACTTAAGGACAAAGTTTAGAATCCCTGATAGTGGGTCATAGATCCATTTCCATACAACCGTTACGGCAACACTACCTGTTACAACAGGAAGGAAGAAGACGAAACGATAGAAGGATCTGGCAATAGCATTTTGATGGTAGGTTTGCGACGCCACAAAGAGCGAAAAGAGAACAACAATCGGTACAGATCCAACAACCAAAATAACTGTGTTAATCAAAGACTTCATAAAGACAGGGTCTTTAAACATACGAATGTAGTTGTCCAAACCCACAAACTCAAATTCAGTCATTGAATAGTTAAAGAAACTTGTAATGAATCCCATAATCATAGGAACCAATACAAAGATGACAAAGAAGAATAATACTGGTGCTAAGAAAGCGTAGGAAATCACTGTTTCCCGCATACGAATTTTATTGACTTTCACAGTCGGCACCTCTCTTTCACAAATAGAATATTTTGGATTTTCTTGAACAGTTTTAAAATCAAAATGAAATTTTTTAAGATTCGCTTATGTAAGAACTTCATTTTAATTTCGTGACAGTTTCTGATATTTCAAATAAAATCCTCCCTTTTCTTACATAGATTATGCACAGGGAAAAGGGAGGAGTCAATCTGATTCAGTGCTTATTGTTTTGTAGCTTTTTTAATTGTTTCGTTAGCTTTTTCAGTGAAGGCTTTTAAAGCATCCGCTGGTTTTTGATCGCCATTTGAAACTGATTGCAACATTGGGAACCATAGAGTTCTCATTTCTGCAAAACCATCAATTGTATTGTAGTATGGTGAGTAGTATTTAGTCCAACCACTGATTGTTTCCATACGTTTATCTTCATAAAGTTTTCCAAATGAAGTACGAACTGGGAAGGCACCTGTACGAACAACGTCTTTTGGACCCCATTCTTTGTCATCCGCGATGAATTGAACGAATTTCTTAGATGCTGCAACTTTCTTGTCGTCTTTGTTGTTGAATACTGCAAATCCGTTTACAAGGTATTCAAGAGCTGGTTTACCTGAATCTGATGGGAATGGTACTTCTACCACTTCTACTTTACTTGCTTCCAAGAGTTTCGCTTGGATACCGTTTTGAGCTGGCGCCCAAAGGATTGTGTAAGATGTTTGACCGTTGGCAAAGTTTTGGATATCTGCTCCACCGTCAAATTGTGAACCATTGTTCAACAAACCGTCTTTGATCCAGCTAGCTGCTTTTTCAAGACCTTTGACAAATTTAGGATCATCAGTTGTATATTTTGTTACATCTTTATCTGTTACAGAACCTCCGTAAAGGTTTGAGATGAAGGCACGTGTTCCTTGGTCTCCCCCTTGACCAGAACTGAACAATGAACCTGGTGTGTAGCCTTTGTCTTTAAGCGCTTTCAAAACTTTTTCAAAATCATCAGTTGTCCAACCTTCTTTTACAAGGTTCGCAACTCCAGCATCTTCCAACATTTTCTTGTTCATGGCCATGTAGAATGGTGCTGAACTGATTGGATACATATAAGCTTTGTCTCCAGCTTTACTTGCTTTTACGATGTTTTCATTGTTGACATCTTTAACAAAGTCATCTGTGAAGAGGTCATTCAAGTCAGCCAATTTACCATTTTTACCATATTGGATGATACGTCCTGGTGCGTCAAAAAGTACGTCTGGAGCTGTACCTGCTTCGATAGCTGTAGTAATCTTTTCTGGACCTGACTTAAAGTCGATGGTTTCCAATTTCACTTTTACATCTGGATTTGCTTTTTCAAAGGCTTCGATGATTGACTTTTCATATGTTCCAACACCGTCACCAGTTTTTTCTTGAGTGAAGACTGGGAATGCCCACCAAGTGATTTCTGTTTTTCCGCTATCTCCACCAGATTTTCCAGCATCTTTACTTCCGCCAGAATTTCCACATGCAGCAAGGCCAAGAATCGCAGCACCCGCAAGTACTGTACAAGCTAGTTTTCTAAATTTCATTTGTATTCTCCTAATTGATAAGCGTATCCATATTGGATAATGAGTAAGATTGCATTTGTATACGTTTTCATTTTATCCGACGCATCCACCACTCTCCTCTGTTTTTTATTAAGTCAGTAAGTACTTATACTCTTCGAAAATCTCTTCAAACCATGCCAGCTTCGCCTTGGCGTACTCAAGTATAGCCTGCGCCTAGCTTCCCAGTTTGCTCTTTGATTTTCATTGAGTATTAATCATCTACACCTAAAATTTCATTAATACTATTTTTATATAAGATTGCTTTTGCTCCATATATTGCTTGAATACCACCCTTCACTTCTAAGACATCAACTGCACCAATTTGTTTTAAAAGTGCTTTATCAACTTGATGAACTTCTTTTACAGCTACACGTAAACGTGTCACACAAGCATCTACATCTTCTATATTATTTGATCCACCCAACGCTCTGATAATTTGTAGGCTATCCTGTTTTAAATGATCTGCAGTATTTGAAGTTGAATCTGTGGATTCAGAAATTTCTTTAGAATCTACTTCTTCTCCTCGTCCTGGCGTTAGAACGTTGAATTGAGTAATGAACCATCTAAAAACAATATAATACAGAACACTCCAAATAAGTCCAAATGGAATCTGAAGAACCCAATTCGTTTTAGCGTTCCCCTGCAAAATTCCAAATAAAGTAAAATCGATTACACCTCCTGAGAATGTGTTTCCTATTGAAATATTTAAGACGTCTGCAATAAAGAAGCTGACACCATCAAGGAATGCGTGTACAACATATAGAACCGGACTGACAAATAGAAACATAAATTCAATTGGTTCTGTAATACCGGTAATAAAAGATGTTAAAGCAACTCCAAAAAACAGACCCGCGTATTTTTTACGACGATTTTTAGGAACACTATGGTACATCGCTAAACAGGCAGCCGGTAAACCGAACATCATTGTTGAGAAACGACCTGCAAAAAACCTTGTTCCTTCTGTAAATAATCCAGAATGAGTCGGGTCGGCTAATTGAGCAAAAAATATTTTTTGAGCTCCAACCACTGTTTGTCCTGCAACAGTTTCAACACCACCAAGTTCAGTATACCAAAACATAGGGTAAATCATATGATGTAAGCCTACTGCTCCAGAAAGTCTCATTAAAAATCCATATAGAAAAGTTCCAATTGGACCCGCCTGAGAAATATATCCACCTGTAGAAACAAGAAGTTGTTGAAAAGGTGGCCAAATAACAAAGAAGACAAAGCCAATTAAGATAGAAGAGAACGATGTAACAATAGGAACGAAGCGTGAACCCCCAAAGAATCCTAAAGCGGAAGGTAATTGAATATTGTTATATCGATTGTGCAAATATACGGCAACTATTCCGACAACTAATGCTCCAATAACTCCAGTATCAATTGCAGATCCTTCTGCCATAAAAAGTTTTACCAGAGCTTTAATCGTTGCAGTCATAACTAAGTAACCAGTTACTCCTGCTAGCGCAGCGGTTCCTTTATCTCGTTTCGCTAAGCCAATACATAATCCCACACAGAGAAGTAGTGATAAATTACTGAATACAACCTCTCCTGCAGAGCTCATTACTTGGAATATTGATTGAAAAAAACTATTGTCTAGTATTGGATAAGTTGCTATCGTGGTTGGGTTTGAAAGTGCACCACCAATCCCCAAAAGTAGACCTGCTGCAGGAAGTATAGCTATAGGTAACATAAAAGCTTTTCCAACTTTTTGTAAAACTTTAAACATAAAATTCCCCCTTACATCTTATTTGAGACCAGCAACAAAGCGTTCTGTAATCTCTTTTGGTCTAGTAATAGCGCCACCAACAACGATGCCTCGCACTCCGTATCCCTGGATTTGTTTGGCTTGTTCTGGTGTATGGATTTTCCCTTCTGCAATGACATCTACACCAGCATCACAGAGTTTTTTGATTAATTCAAAATCGGGACCATCCACTTTTGGACTGTAAGATGTGTATCCAGATAAAGTTGTTCCGACAAAGTCAATCCCTGCTTCAACGGCTGCCAATCCTTCCTCGAAAGTACTTGTATCAGCCATCAAGAGCTGATGAGGATATTTCTCCTTAACCTGACGAATGAACTCTTGAATCTCCAAACCATCGTAGCGTTCACGCTTGGTACAATCCAGAGCAATCACCTCGATGTCCAGTTCTGCCAATTCATCAACTTCTTTCATGGTAGCCGTGATGAAGGGTTCTTGTGGCGGATAATCTCGTTTGATAATCCCGATAATCGGAAGTTTTGTAACCTCCTTGATTTCCTTGATATCACGAACACTGTTTGCTCGGATACCGACTGCTCCACCTTGCTCAGCCGCTTTGACCAGCAAGGGAATGACTCCTCCCGCTTCTGTATAAAGCGGTTCGTGAGGAAGGGCCTGACAAGAAACGATGATTCCATCTTTGATTTGTTCAATCAAGGCTTCTTTAGTAATCTGTGGCATCCTCTTTCCTCCTTTTCTTTGTTCTTATGAGGTCATTATATACCATTTGTTAAGCGCTTTCAATACTTTGTCATAGAATAGATTTCAGTTTCAAAAGTATTTTATAGAACAGCTGTTTCTGAAAGTAGTTTCAGAGAATTACGATTCCAATATTCTATAGAAATTTATTGTATCTATTAATCTGTTGAGTAGACCTATCTTTTTAAAAAGTGTATAATAAAAAACAAATATAATGATTGGATGCGACTGCTAATGGACGAACTAAAAAAGGTTATTACAGATTTAATTGGCAAAGATACTCTAAGTTCTTTCCTTCAACAATTTCCTAACTATTTTCCAATTATACAAAATAATCCCTATTTTTCAAATATAACTACAGGATTAATTATCAATACTATTTGGCAAGCTTTTCAATATAAAAATAATGATTTTAAGATTAATGATGTTATTTTAGAGGAAAAACACGTTCAGAAAAAAGACATAAAAGCTTCAATACCTCTAAGAAATTATTCATCACTTTCGAAGGGGAATCATACTTTTCCATATTTCGCTTTCTCAGAAATAGGTAATCTTCAATTTACTATAAATCAAAACACAAAATTGAAAAGTGTGAAATTAATTTATTCAATAGATGACCAACTTGAAAAGATTGATAATATTGAAAATTTGACTAATGTACTTAAATTTGAAAAATTAAAGCAAAAAAGTAGAAAAAATGAAAAAATTTTTCATTCTGATTGCCCATTAGTATTCTCTTCTGAAAATAAATTTCGATTTAAAAATTTTCTTGTTTGTGTAGACACAGGAAAAAAAGGTTATGATTGCTTTATCATCCAAACATTCCAAGCTGCACTATTTGAGTATTTCGTATTATGTGAAATCAATTCCAATTTAGAATTTGAAAATTTCAAAATTATTTTTCCTACGTATTCATTAAAAAATAGATTTAAAATGCAACATAGAATTATACGGTTAGATAATTTGGATTCACTAGTAGATGATTTTATCATTGATGGTAATTCATATAAAACTGGTGTACATACGCTTCATTTTAAAAATTTTGTAAAATTTTTTTACGATGCATATAACTTTCAACAATGTGACTAATTTAAAAAGAGGTAAGGTTATTTTATTCCCATTACCTCTTTCTATTTTTACAAAGCCAAATGATTAAAATTATTCTCTTATTCTTCTCTCTTTTTCCCCATTGCAAACAATCCAAGGAAGAAACCTATTAGTCCTAGGGAGGTAAGGACTACATTCTCCTTCTCCCCTGTACCAGGAAGTATCTGCTGAGCAAGAGTTACAGGAGAATCTGCTCCCTTATATTCTGCAAATTCATGTACAGCTACATCGGCTACATTCGTACCAACTTTGTACCTAGGGATTTCATGAACTGCTGTCTCCGCACCATTCACGCCACCTCTAAAATCTGGCTTAGCTACTGTAGGGGCTGGAGAATCTCCTAATGTGGATAGAACACCGCTGTACTCTGGAACTTCTGTAACAAGTGATTCGTCTCCGTTCACTCCGCCTGTAAAGGCATACTGTTCAACTGTTGGAGCCAATTCTTCTCCTGAGCTTGATAATGTATCACCCATATACTCTGGCTTAGCTACTGTAGGAGCTGGAGAATCTCCTAATGTAGATAGAACACCGCTATACTCTGGAACTTCTGTAACAAGTGAGTCGCCTCCATTCACTCCGCCTGTGAAGCTCTGTTTTTCAACTTTTGGGGCCGATTCTTCTGCTATTGCTAATGAACCCTTATACTCTGGGATTTCTAGTATCGGAGATTCACCTCCATTCACGCCACCTCTATACTCTGGCTTAGCTACTGTAGGAGCTGGAGAATCACCTAATGTAGATATAACACCACTATACTCTGGAACTTCTGTAACAAGTGAGTCTCCTCCATTCACTCCGCCTGTGAAGTCTGAAATGTGATGAACCTCAGCATCTGCTCCATTGACCCCGCCTCTAAACTCTGGCTTAGCTACTGTAGGAGCTGGAAAGTCTCCTAATGTGGATAGAACACCGCTATACTCTGGAACTTCTGTAACAAGAGATTCGCTTCCATTCACTCCGCCTGTGAAGTCTGGCTTATCTACTGTAGGAGCTGCAAAGTCACCAGATGTACCTAAAATACCAGAATCTTCTTTTCCACTATCTTTTTTTGGATCTAATTTCCCAGCTAAATCCTTATCCGAATCCTTCTTAGAAGGTTCCACTTCTTTATCTTCCACATAGACAGGATCTTTTGGTTGACCCTCAATATAAGAACGAACCCAATCCAGCTGCTCTTTTGATAAGACTAAACCACCACTGCGGCTTCCTACAACACCATTTTGGTGAACTCCAATTAAAGCACCTTTATCATTATAAAGACCACCACCAGACGCTCCAGGTTTCGTACCTCCATAGCTAATTCCCTCTATTCCAGAACCGAAGTCTGTAGTTCCTACTACTTTGCTATCTAAAACTGGACTTAGCTTGTTATCTGGAAAACCATAGACCGAAACTGAATTCCCCTCTACAACTTTTGAAGATTGTTTTACAACCTCTACAGGAGTTACTTCTTTTACTGCTTCTTTTAACCGAACCAAAGCTAAGTCATTTTTAAATCCAAATACTGAATCTTTCTTATTCCAATAAACAATATCATCATCTGAAAAATTCACAGACAACCCATTCGGTAAAGTTGCTTTATACACTGTATTGGTGCGACCAGACTTAGTAACTACCTCAGAACCTTTAACTGTTAAGAAATTATGAGCGACTGTTAACACCAAATTGGGTGCAATTAAAGTACCTGACCCCGACCCATCTGGCGTTTGAATGTGCGTTGTAGCATAGAAATTTTCTGAACCATTCGGAGCTTGTAACACCTCTTTACTAGGCACAGGTAAGTCCGATTTACCACTCAAATCGACTTTACCAACTTCCGTTCTTGCAAAATCCGAAGAAGAGGTAGATGGAGGAGTTACCGAATCTACTACCGCTCTTATAATTGTATTACCTAAAGCTAACTTACTGACATAGTCATCAGACCAACTTGTATCACTTGCTAGTTTGTTAATTGGCACTCCGTTATAGGATACAACTTTAGCTGTTGGGGAAGTTGCTATTAACTGTTTGAAATCTGGATTTTGTCTTAAATGAAAATTCAAACCACTTCCAACGGGACCTTCCTGAACAACCTTATCTGAAATCAAGCGAGTTCCTTTAGTATCTTCCACTCGAAGTAGAACACGACCTTTTTCTTCACCTTTTACTAAAGTAGCTCGACCTTTTTCATCAAAACTATACCAAGCACCATCAATCTCAGATTCTACATCTTTTAAAGCTATATGATTTTCATCATAGTAGTAACGGTTTGCACCATCTATATACCAACCCTTTATACCATATTTATCAATCATAGAACGAATCCAAGCTCTGTGCTTGTCCGTAAAAATCGTACCACCCCCAATACGCTCACTCTCAGGGGCGCTTGAAGTATTTGTTCCGTGCTGGTGGATACCGACTACCTCTCCCTTATCATTAAACAAAGGAGCACCTGAAAAACCTCCTAAAGCTGAGGAATGATAAGTGACTGCACCACTCTCTTTATTGATACTGCTCACAGTTGTTGAGACTGAATAAGCCTTACCGTCTTTCAAGCGAGCTTTATTTTCTTTACTTAAATTTGGAGTAGAAAAATCATTGGGATATCCGACCATAGTGATTTTATCACCAGTAGAAACCTCTTTATGACTCAACTCTCTTGGAGAGTCCTCACCACCTGTCATAGCTTCTACAGGCTTTTTAGTTACCACTACTGCTAAGTCGTTGCTATAGTCTTTACCAAAGTCTTTGCCGTTATACAAGTGAATAGAGTCTTTTTCAAGAGCTTCTGATACCCCTGAAGTAGGTACTTTATTGCTTTTCTCCTTTTCCGAGTTCATTACAACATAACTACGAGCAGACTCCCCACCACGCAAGACCGCAGACTTATCCTCTTGGTTTTTATCATAGTAGTTATGAGCTACTGTTACCATCACATTCGGCGCTACAAAGACACCGCTACCTGATGCGGTTTGTTTTCCACTTGTTCCGCTATCATAAGTGGTATAAGTCATAGCAACACCTTCTGCAGATTTACTATGAACGTCCACATCGTGAATATCACTACCGCCTTGAATAACATCAGCAGAAACAACCCCGCCACCAATAATTGGTAACTCTGGTGCAGCTAAGCCAATCACTGCGGATAGTGTCAAACAACCAACCAAACCATAAGCTTTGGATTTACGAAATTTTCCTAAACCTTTTAAACACACAAACATACATTACCTCACTTTAACTTTCAAAATTAATTTATCCAAGTATATTCTAAAAAATAAAATATTACAGTTTCCATTAGCATAACATTCTCTACTTTGATTCTTACAATAAAAATAGCTATAGATTATTTTGTTCCTTTACAAATGCTATTTAAGTACTGTATCTACAGGAATATCGTTTTTACAAGATATTATCCTAATCAGAAAACCATCTTATACATAAACGTATATATAAATGTTCATTTGTAGCGAAACTGTATATTTTCTTATAAATTATAACATATTTCACAGACGCTTTCCAATGTATTGAAATAGCTTATACCCAACTAGATAGAAAATGAATTGTTTGACACCACAGCCCAGAAAAAAACTCATACTCAATAAAAATCAAAGAGCAAACTAGGAAGCTAGCCGCAGGCTACTCAAGACACTGCTTTGAGGTTGCAGATAAAGCTGACGTGGTTTGAAGAGATTTTCGAAGAGAATGAATTTCAAAGGATATATGAACTAGAATATTTGCTGACTAGACTCTGTACAAAAAGAGAGCTACTGGGCTCTCTCATTCATCATTTCACATATTTAAAAGAAATCTCACTGCCACAGAGCCAATTGTAGACTTGGTCGTTGACAAAAACATTCATAGTTTCATGAGCATACTCTGGCATGATACGATAGGCCTTATCGCAAGTCAGACGATTGTAAATCGCAAACTGGGTAATAGGGTAGCAAACATCATCGTCCAAGCCCGTAATCATCTTAATCTTACCTTTGATACGATGGGCAAGATTTTTCACATCGATATAGGCAAGGGTCGCCATAATCTCCTCCTCAGTTTCATGGAAGGGGTCGTGAAACTTGAAATAACGAAAAAGTTCGTCGTAAGCCTCGCTAGTATTCCCAATCTCAAGCACTCGTCTGAAGTCTGACAAGAATGGATAGATGGCAACAGTTTTCTCAATTCGAGGATTGAGCGCCGCCGCAACCAAGGCTAGAGCCCCTCCTTGCGAGGCACCATAGCTAGAAAGTCGCTTCTCATCTACCTGAGGCAGACTAGCAACAATTTCAACCAACTGGTAAATATCCAGATAAACATCCTTATAAAAGAGGTGATCCCGACCTTCCACAGCACCACGGATAATATGCCCCTTAACGGTATTCCCTAGAGGAGAACGCAAGCCGTCTTGTGAATATCCCGACTGGCCTCGAACATCCATGGAAACAACACCGTAACCAGCTACGGTGAAAGCCAACATGTCGGCCCAGTCCCAGCCACGTCCCATATAACCATGGAAATGGAAGATTAGCGGAACCTTCTCCTCACTTTTTGGAAGAACGACGCGCGCATAGACCTTACCTTCATTGGTTCCTTCAAAGGTTAATTCATAGCACTTGACTTGAGGAATGTGGAAATTTCTTTCCTCCAAGTGGTAGGCTGGAAGAGTTGAAACTTTTTTCACCTCCTCATCCCAGAAAGCATCAAAGTCTTCTGGAACCTCATCCCTGCCTTTATAGGTCTTAATTTCTTCTAGCAAAGCTGGATTTTTCATAATATACTCCTTTTATTTTGTAATCGCTATCACAACTGTAGCATATCTAGGTAATCAATGCAAGAAAGAAGGATAATACTCTTCGAAAATCTCTTCAAACCACATCAACGTCGCCTTGTCGTATATATATGTTACTGACTTCGTCAGTTCTATCTGCAACCTCAAAACAGTGTTTTGAGCAACCTGCGGCTAGTTTCCTAGTTTGCTCTTTGATTTTCATTGGGTCACTTCTAAAACTAACTTCCAGTTTTGGGAGAGAGAGGGAAGTTACTTTGAGAAGTTACGCTTTTTTACGAATAAATAGATAGAAGCACTAAATCTAGTCAACCTAGAGGTAAAAATGTGCTATAATGAAAGGAGAGAAAGAATGATTCTCAGACATCCGGGCATTAGCCCGACCAATGATTTAGTGGCTAAGAAGATTTTTAGCAATCCAGAAATCACTTGTCAATTTATTCGCGATATGCTGGACTTACCAGCCAAAAATGTGACCATTTTGGAGGGAAGCAATATTCACGTATTACCCTCCATACCTTATTCAGTGCAGGATTTCTATACCAGTATAGACGTTTTAGCGGAGTTAGACAACGGCACCCAGGTTATTATCGAAATACAAGTGCATCATCAGAATTTTTTCATCAATCGCCTGTGGGCTTACCTATGCAGTCAGGTCAATCAAAATCTAGAAAAAATTCGTCAACAAGAAGGAAACACTCACCAGAGTTACAAACACATCGCACCAGTATACGCAATTGCTATTGTGGATAGTAATTATTTCTCAGATGACCTAGCCTTTCACAGTTTCAGTATGCGTGAGGACACGACAGGTGAGGTTTTAACCATTACCAACAATGGTCAGGAAAACCATTTAGTTAAGATGGCGTTCTTGGAACTAAAAAAATACAGAGAAACCAGCAAAGATAGCATTCGCAAACCATGGTTAGAGTTTTTTGGGAATAAACCCTTTACTCAGCAACCCGAGCGAGCTATTAGCCAGGCAGTCCAACTGCTAGACTATAAGAGCTGGTCCGAGGAGGACAGGAAAATGTTTAGTCAACTACGTATGCGCGAAGAACAGGCATTGCTAGCACAGGACTATGCCTTGGAAACTGCTAGAGCAGAGGGCATTGAACAAGGCCGAGAAGAGGGAGTTGAACACGGTCTAGAGCGTGGGAAAATCTTTACCTTTCTAGATTTAGTACGCCAACATGTTTTAACTTCCGAATTTGCGAGTGAACAATTGGGTATGACCGTTGATGAGTTTGAGGCCTTGTTGTAAGACCAGCACTAACAGTCAGAAAAACCATCTAGTCAAGATGGCATTTTTGGAATTAAAAAATATAGAGAAACCAGCAAGGACAGGGTTCGCAAGCCGTAGTTGGAGTTTTTGTAAATCATTAAATCAATGACAGATTTTTCCGTAATAGATGGAAGAATCTGTTTTTTAGTTATGCTAGATGTGGGTTCTGAAATAGTAAGATATGGTGTATTGAAATAAGATATGAACAAAGAAATTAGGAAAGTCAAATTATAGTTAAATGAAATAAAAACTGAACAAATTAATTGCGGAATTCAAACTAATTTCTAACAATGTTTTAGAAAACACGGTGGACTATTCAAGATTCAATCTACTATAATTTCTAGAAATTTTTTAGAATCCGCAGTGTGCTATTTTAGATTCAATAAATTGTGCTTTTAAAAACGAAAAAAGAGCATTTCCGCCCTTTTTCTCCTGCTCAATCTTAGTTTTTTGCTTCTTTCTTCTGGAAAGTGGTTTGGTAATTTACTTTAATCGTTACTGTCATGTGAGAGTCCTCGTTTCTTTTTGATGACTCTAGTATAAGGGCCGAACCTGAAAGCTAGCTTAAGATTTCCTTAGAAAAAGCTTAATCTAGATGTTCTTTCTTCTCCAAATGAAGGGCAATCATGCGCCATTCTGGATCCTCTTGCCAAGCTTCTATCGAACTAATGTAACTAGCAACTTTTCTGGCTTCTTCTAAAATTGGAAAATCTTCAATAATATCAGCCACTTGGAATTCTGGAAGTCCTGACTGTCTGGTTCCAAAAATTTCACCTGAACCACGCATTTTCAAATCTTCCTCAGCAAGAACAAAACCATTGGTGGTTTCTGTCATGATGCGCATACGGTCTTTCCCAGAATCCGTCTTGGGATTGGCAACAAGAACTGCATAGGACTGCTTATCTCCCCGACCAACACGACCTCTGAGCTGGTGAAGCTGGCTGAGCCCGAAGCGATCGGCATCCATGATAATCATGACGGTCGCATTGGGAATATTGACCCCTACCTCGATAACCGTCGTTGAAACCAGAATATCCGTTTTTCGCTCTTTGAACTCCTGCATAATCTGGTCTTTTTCGTCACTCTTCATCTTACCATGTAGAAGAGCCACCTCTGCCTTACCAGCAAAATGAGCCGTCAATTCCTCAGATAAAGCAATAGCATTTTTCAAATCCAGAGCTTCTGATTCTTCAATCAAGGGAGAGATGACATAGGCTTGTGAACCTTTTTGAATTTCCCCCTCTAACCAAGTCAAGACCTGAGATAGTTGCTCATGCTTGATCCAGCGTGTCACAATAGGCTTCCGCCCTGCTGGCATCTGGTCAATAATGGAAACATCCATATCGCCAAATGCCGTGATAGCCAGCGTCCGTGGTATGGGAGTCGCCGTCATCATGAGGACATCTGGGTTGTCGCCTTTTTCTCTCAGAACACGCCTTTGCCCTACACCAAAGCGGTGCTGCTCATCGATGATAATCAAGCCAAGACGAGCATAATCTACCCCATCCTGAATCAGAGCGTGGGTTCCGATAATCAAATCAGCCTCACCCTTGGCAATAGTCTCCAAGACTTCTCTCTTTTCTGCAGCTTTCAAGGAACCTGTCAAAAGAGCCAGTTTCAAGTCTGGAAAAAGGTTCTGTAAACTCTCAAAATGTTGCTCTGCAAGGATTTCTGTTGGCACCATGAGGGCTGATTGGTAGCCAGCCGTCACCGCCGCAAACATGGCCAAGCCAGCGACGACTGTTTTTCCACTCCCCACATCCCCTTGTAGGAGACGATTCATGTGGTGGTCGGACTTCATGTCTATCAAAATTTCCTGCAAACTCTTTTCCTGAGCTGGAGTCAGGGCAAAAGGTAGATTTTCTTTAACAGTCGCCACTTTTTCCTGAGACCAATCAAGAACCAGGCCACTTCCCTGAACTCTATTTTCAGACTTGAGCGTCTGTAACTGCATTTGGAAGTAAAAGAGTTCCTCAAACTTGATACGGCGAAGGGCCTGCTTGTATTCTTCCAAATCCTTGGGGAAATGCATGGCGCGGACTGCCTGACAACGGGACATGAGTTTGTATTTGTCCAGCAAGGACTGGGGAAGATTTTCTTCTATTAAGAGGTCCAGCCCCTGATCAAAGGCCGTCTTGATGACCTTGACCAGACTGGCCTGACTGATTCCCTGAGCCAAGCGATAGACAGGTTGGAGGTCATCTTCCACCTGAGCTAGGACCTTCATCCCTGTCAGACTAGCCTTGGCGCGGTCCCATTTTCCAAAGACAGCAAGGCTTGCTCCCAACTCTATCTTATCAGCTAGATAGGGCTGGTTAAAGAAATTCACCGCAAAAACAACTTCTCCCTGCTTGAGACTAAAGCGCAGTCGATTGCGCTTGAAACCATAATACTGAACACTAGCAGGAGTCACAACCTGACCAGAAAGAACCGCCTTTTCACCGTCTTCCAGTTCCAGCACCTGCTTGGTCTTGAAATCTTCATATCGGAAAGGAAAGTAGAGCAAGAGGTCTTGCAAGTTTTCAATTCCTAGTTTGGCGTACTTCTCTGCTGACTTTGGTCCCACACCAGGTAAGACATGCAAGGGTTGATGTAGATTCATGCTCCACTCCTTTCTTTTCTAATAATATTCTCTCGGAATGCGATCGCTGAGGAGACAAACTACCTCATAGTTAATAGTCCCACGGTAGGTCGCTACCTGAGTTGCTGTGATTTCCTTGCCCCCGTTATAACCAATTAATGTTACCTTTGTTCCTAGCGGATAAGGCTTAGGCAGACGAATGGTGATTTGGTCCATAGAAACTCGTCCGACGATTGGGCAGGCTTGCCCATCTACCAAGACAGAAAAATTCTGCAGGTCTCGTGTCCATCCATCCGCATAGCCAATCGGTACAGTCGCGATGACTTGCTCGCTATCTGCCTGATAGGTCGCTCCATAGCCCATGCAAGCTCCAGCTGGAACCGTCTTAACATGAACCAGAGCAGACTCCAAGGTCAAGGCTGGTTTCAAGTCATAGGGCAAGTCCAAGACCTCTCCGCTAGGGTTAAGACCATACATAGCATCTCCCATACGAACCGCGTTAAAAATAGTCTCTGCATGCCAAAGAGTCGTTGCAGAATTGCTAGCATGAACCAGCTCTGGAAGACCTTTCATACTGGCCAAAATAGTTTTAAATCTCTCTAACTGGGCATTAAAGTAGTCATCTGATTTCTCGTCTGCAGTAGCAAAGTGGGTAAAAATCCCTTCAACACGAGCACCATGTTGTTGGAGCAAGGCTTGAGCCTGCTCAGCTTCACTAGCCTCTCGAAAACCAATCCGTCCCATTCCTGAATCAATCTTGAGGTGGACTGTCAATCCAGTTAGGTCCACTTCCTTATCTAAGAGTGCTTGAATCCACTCCAGCCCAGCCACTGTCAAGGTGATGTCGTATTCTTTAGCAAGAGAAACAGCTTCGATTTCAGAAACTCCTAAAATGAGGATTTTCTTCCTGAGTCCAGCTTGTCTGAGTTCAATAGCTTCATCGATATTTGAAACGCAAAAGCCGTCTACATCTTCTTGGATTGCCTTGGCAACAGCTACTGCCCCATGCCCGTAAGCATTGGCCTTGACCACTGCCCACTTGAGCGTTCCTTGAGGGATATGAGCCCCCATTTGCTGAATATTTTGTCGAATAGCTCCCAGATGAATCAGAGCCTTGGTTGGTCTATGTGGACTAGCTTTCATGATTTTCCTCCAAAATGACACTGGCTGTCACAAACTGATCTGTATGGCTGATAGAGAGCCAAATCTTTCCTGAAAATGGTGACTGACTAAAATAAGGCGCCCCGCGCTCATTGTTCAAGACTTCCAAATCCTGGAAACCGAGCTTGCCAATGCCCGTTCCCATAGCCTTGGAAAAAGCCTCCTTAGCTGACCAGCGACCAGCCAAATATTCAATCTGCCTGCGCCCTTTGAGACTGGTGAAGCGCTCCATTTCCTTAGCGGTCAGCACGCGCTTAGCAAAACCTTCATGTCGTGTAACTGCGCTTTCTATCGAAGCCAATTCTTCGATGTCAATTCCGTGTCCAACTATCATTCTCATCAAAAGGAGTTGAGATTCCCCAACTCCATCCTTTTCACTTATTTTGTCAAAGTAGCATAAATCTCTTCTACCAAAGCCTCTGTATTTTCCCAACCTAGGCAAGGGTCTGTAATAGAGCAACCAAAGACCTCTGGTTGGTTTTGACGACCATCTGCTAGGTAGGATTCAATCATAAAACCTCGAACTGTCTTTTTAATTTTCTCGTTCCAATCACGATTTTGCAAGGTCTGGCGAACAATCCGAATCTGCTCCATATATTGCTTGCCTGAATTATCATGGTTGGTATCGATGAGGATAAAAGGATTTTCAAGTCCCATTGCCTCATAACGTTCAATGGCATTTAGCAGAGTTTCGTAGTAAAAATTAGGCTCATTTTTCCCATATTCATTGACTGCTCCACGGAGGATAACGTGGGCCAAAGGATTTCCTGAAGTCTCCACTTCTTGACCATGGAAGAGGAAGGTTTGTTTGTTTTGGGCAGCATAGATACCGTTAAACATGACCCCAAGATTTCCTGAGGTTGGATTTTTCATCCCGACCGGTGCATCAATCCCTGAGGCTACAAAGCGGTGCTCTTGGTCTTCCACAGAACGAGCTCCTACAGCATGGTAGCTGACCAAATCATCGACCAAGACCAAATTTGACGGATAAAGCATCTCGTCAGCCGTTGTCAAACCAGTCTCTGTAATTACGCGGTAGTGCAACTGGCGCACAGCCTGCAAGCCGTTAATCAGACTTGGAGCCTTAGAAGTATCTGGCTGGTGAACCAAACCTTTATAGCCGTCTCCGTTGGTACGAGGTTTAGCTGTATAAACACGCATAACCATGAAAATCTTGTCCGCCACCTTCTTTTGCAAGGCAGATAAACGGCGGGCATATTCCAAGACAGACTCTTCATTATCAGAAGAGCAAGGACCAATCACCAAAAGGATCCGGTCATCTTCTCCTGAAATAATGTCTGCCAATTCTCTATCACGGCGCTCCTTTAGTCGCAAGGCTTCCGCAGACAATTGGGTTTCTGCCTTGATTGCTTCAATATCGATTTCTTGACCTTTTTCAATAAATGCCATCTTATTCTCCTAGCGTTTGGTAGATTTCTCTGACAAGGGCTTCCGTATTTTCCCAGCCAAGGCAAGGGTCCGTGATAGACTTGCCAAATACTTCTGGTTCGTTTTGACGACCGTCTTCTAGATAAGACTCAATCATAAAGCCACGAACGTACTGCTTGATCTTTTCATTCCAATCACGATTAATTAAAGTCTGACGGACAATTCGAATTTGGTCCATATGTTGCTTACCAGAATTGTCATGATTGGTATCCACAATGATAAAGGGATTTTCCAAGCCCATTTTCTCATACTGAGCAATGGTATCCATCAAATTATCATAGTAGTAGTTAGGAATATTCTTACCATACTCATTGATTGCTCCACGAAGAATGGCATGTGAAAGCGGGTTACCAGTTGTTTCCACTTCTTTTCCTAGGAAAAGGAAGCTTTGTTTGTTTTGAGCAGCATAAATCCCATTAAACATAACATTGAGATTTCCAGAAGTTGGATTTTTAAAACCAGTCGCAAAATCTGCCCCACTTGCCACAAAGCGGTGTTGCTGGTCTTCAACCGAACGAGCACCAACCGCCATGTAAGAAATCAAATCATCCACAAGCGGAAGATTTTCAGGATAAAGCATTTCATCAGCTGTTGTCATGCCTGTTTCTGTGATAACACGATAGTGAAGATGGCGAACAGCTTTAATTCCGTTGATAAGACTAGGCGCTTCTGTCGCATTAGGCTGGTGAATCAAGCCCTTATAGCCATCTCCGTTGGTACGGGGTTTAGCAGTATAAACACGCATAACCATAAAGATACGGTCTGCTACTTCTTCTTGCAAAGCTGCCAAACGCTTAGCGTACTCAAGAACAGCTTCTTCATTGTCAGATGAGCATGGCCCGATTACCAAGAGAATCCGCTGGTCTTCTCCACGTATAATGGCTTCTAGCTCTTGATCGCGCTGTGATTTTCTCTCCAAAGCTTGGCCTTCTAATTTTGATAAGGCACGAACTTCTTCAATATTAATTTTAGGACTTTTTGCTGTAAATACCATAACTCATCTCCTTATAAATCAAACGGATACCAAGTAAAAATTTACTTTTCACAAGGTATCCGCCTCTAAACTATCTCATTTTATTGTCTTTTACCGTGACAGTTTTTAAACTTCTTACCAGAACCACATGGGCAAAGTTCATTCCGTCCAATCTGACTCAAATCCAAATCTTCTGGTATATTTGCTTGGTGAGCAGCGATATTGCGGGTCGCTGTTGTACTGATATGGTGTTCTGTTTGTGGTCTTTCTTGTTCATGAATTTGTGCTTTCATCATCAAGCGTGTCACATCAAACTCAATCGAACCAATCATGTCATTAAACATACGGAAACCTTCTGCCTGATACTCAACAACAGGGTTATTCTGAGCATAGCCACGAAGTCCAACCGCATTACGCAATTGATCGAGGGCATCGATATGATCTGTCCACTTGTTATCTACCACTCGTAGAATCAAAACTTTTTGGAATTCTTTAACTGCTTCTTCATCGCGTAGTTTTGAAACCTGACTATCGTAAACTTGCAAGGCACGTTGGAAGAGCTCTTCCTTAATTTCCTTATCAGACAAGCCTGACAAATCTTCCATCGTAATAGAATCTTCTGGAAGCAAGTTGTACTTAGCAAAGTTCAAAATTGCCTCTAGTTTTTCATCTTGTTTGGCACGCGCATGACCATCAACGACACGACCAATCGTGCGTTTGATCATTGACTGAATTTCAGGTGCCAAGTCACGGTCTGCAGTGATAACATCGTAACGTTGAGCGTAGATAATCTCACGTTGTTCACGCATGACGTCATCGTATTGAAGGACTTGTTTACGAGTATCGTAGTTATTTCCTTCGACACGTTTTTGTGCTGCTTCAACCTGACGTGTCAACATACGAGACTCAATGGCCTCTTCAGACATGTTCAAGCGTTCAAATATTCCCTTCAAGCGTTCAGAACCAAAACGTTTCATCAAATCATCTTCAAGAGATAGGTAGAATTGTGACTCACCTGGGTCTCCTTGACGACCTGAACGTCCACGAAGCTGGTTATCGATACGACGGCTTTCATGACGTTCTGTACCAATCACACAAAGTCCACCTAATTCGCGAACCCCTTCACCAAGCTTGATGTCGGTACCACGACCGGCCATGTTAGTCGCAATGGTAACAGCACCACGTTGACCAGCATTCATAATGATTTGGGCTTCTTTATAGTGGTTCTTAGCATTCAAAACTTCGTGAGGAACGCCAGCTGCGACCAATTTCTTAGAAATGTAGTCACTAGTTTCAACCGCTACTGTACCAACTAAGACAGGCTGACCTTTTTGGTAACGAGCCTTAACGTCTTCGACAACCGCCTTAAACTTAGCCTCGATACTTGCATAAAGAAGGTCTGAGTGGTCAATACGTTGAACAGGACGGTTTGTTGGGATTGGAATAACACGAATGTTGTAAATTTCACGGAATTCTTCTTCCTCAGTCTTACCTGTACCTGTCATACCAGACAATTTCTTGTACATACGGAAAAGGTTTTGGTAAGTGATTGAGGCAGATGTCTTGGTTTCATCCTGGATTGGTACACCTTCTTTGGCTTCAATAGCTTGGTGCAATCCATCAGAATAACGACGACCTTCCATAGTACGACCCGTAAATTGGTCGACAATCAAGATTTCTTGCTCTTCGCTCACAACATAGTCAATATCGAGAAGCATGATGTAGTTGGCACGAAGGGCATTATCGATAAAGTGAGTAAGAGCTACGTTTTCGATGTCATAGAGGTTTTCAAGCTTGAAGTAGCTTTCAGCCTTGTCAATCCCTGAATCAGACAAACCAATAGTCTTAGACTGCACATCGATGATGTAGTCGTCTTTGTCCAAAGATTTTACATAGTGGTCTGCCATGTGGTAGAGCTGACTGGTTTCAACTGCATTAGCACCTGATACGATCAAAGGTGTACGGGCCTCATCAATCAAGATTGAGTCAACCTCATCGACCAAGGCATAGTTAAGCGGACGTTGTACCATGTTTTCAGCACGAACGACCATGTTATCACGAAGGTAGTCAAATCCGATTTCTGAGTTGGTTGAGTAGGTAATATCACACTCATAGGCTTCTTTTTTCTCCATTGGAGATTTGGCAGCCAAGTTGATTCCTACTGACAAACCAAGCCAAGAGTACAATTCACCCATCTCAGTCGCGTCACGTTCTGATAGGTATTCATTGACTGTAACTACGTGGACCCCTTTACCTGAAAGGGCATTGAGGTATACGGGCATGGTCGCAGTCAAGGTTTTCCCTTCCCCTGTACGCATCTCTGGCACGTCACCATGGTGAAGAACGATTCCCCCCATGACCTGAACCTTATATGGGAAGAGACCTAGGACACGTTTGGCACCTTCACGGACAACCGCAAATGCTTCATAAAGCAACGAATCCAGTGATTCTCCATTTTGATAACGTTCTTTAAATTCAACTGTTTTTGCTTTTAGTTGGTCATCTGTCAAAGCAGCCATTTGGTCTTCGTATTTGAAAACCTTGTCAGCCATCTTTTCCAGACGACGGATTTCTCCTTTATCATTTTCGATAATTGTTTTTAAAATATTAGCCATGTTTTTCCTTACTTTAAATTCCGAATATTTTAGAATGTTCTTTTAATTTTAGCACAATTACTGATTATTTTCAAGGAAGAATCCCCATTTTGAAAAGGAAAAAGAGGCTAGTTTCCAAGCTAACCTCTCTGATTTTTATGATACTTTAATTGCCAAAAATCGGCAAAATCGCAAATAGGATAAATAGATTAATCCAAAGAGAAAAACAGCAGATCAATCCAAAAACAAAGAGACTGACTTTCTTGGACAGCAAGGCCATCAAAATAGACAGAATACCAAAAACTAGTAAAACTTTCTGCATGATTAAGAGATTGATAGATATTCCCAGAACTGGTTTATCCCAAGGAAGAAAGAAGAAAGCCAGCCAGATCAGCAGAACTAAACCAATATAGAATTTAGAATATTGTGTAATAAATGATTTTAGACGTGTCATAAGCTACCTCCTATCAATAAAAACCATATAAATCAATACCTTCCACCTTTTGACTTCCCTAGTTCTCGTCTCAAGCGAAACATGTTTTTGAAAAAGATATAGGTTAACCAGTCACTGCCTAGAGATAAGACTATCAGAAGCAACCAAACACCCCAATCACTAGCATCTGATACATAATCTAGAACAAAAGGGAAAAATAAGAATGAAAAAATTGTCATATCCATGCTAAACAGAGCTAAAAGGGAAATATAAATCCAGTAAAAATAGTATAAGATGGGGAAAATTTTACTGTTTCTGTCAGCATTGTCTATCCAATAGAAAAAATATAAACAAGGAAATAAGAGTATTAAATGAAACCAATTAAACGACAGTTTCATCATCGACACCTCCTCTTTAAAATTGTTTTCTTTAGTTTCGTTCTATTAAATGTTCTTACCAATATAAATCAATGCCTTCCACCTTTAGACTTCCCCAGTTCCCGTCTCAAGCGAAGCATTTTTTTGAAAAAGATATAGGTTAACCAAGAACTGGAAAAAGCAATAAGTAGTAATAATAGCCAAATGCCCCAAGACTTGATGTCTGCCACATTTCTCAATAGGATATTGAAAAATAGGACTGAAAAAACTGTCCAAGCAAGGCTAAAAAGAGCATAGAGGGTGATGTAAATCCAGTAAAAATAGTAAAAAATTGGGAAAAATTTACTATCTCTGTTGGCCTTTTCAATCCAGCTGAAAAAGTAAAAACAGGGTAATAAGATTAACAATTTAAACAAATGTTCCATCATCAACACCTCTTTTTGATAGCGCTTTCTTCAACTTCATTTTATCAAAAAAATCTGGAAATGTCATTCCAGATTCTGCTTTTTTATTTACGTTTTCTTGCGATGAGATGAATCGGTGTTCCTTCAAAGACAAAGGCCTTGCGGATTTGATTTTCCAAGAAACGCAGGTAAGAAAAGTGCATGAGTTCTTCTTCGTTGACAAAGATAACAAAGGTCGGTGGTTTAGTTGCCACTTGAGTCGCATAGAAAATCTTGAGACGTTTTCCTTTGTCTGTCGGTGTTGGGTTGATGGCAATAGCATCCATAATCACATCGTTCAAGACAGCTGATGGGATACGTGTGTTTTGACTTTCGCTGATTTGCTTGATCATCTCAGGCAGTTTGTGGAGACGTTGCTTGGTCAAAGCTGATACAAAGATAATCGGTGCGTAAGGTAGATATTGGAACTGCTCACGGATATCTTCTTCCCAGTTTTTCATAGTGTGGTTGTCTTTTTCAAGCGTATCCCACTTGTTGACCACGATAATCATCCCTTTACCAGCTTCATGGGCAAATCCTGCGATACGTTTATCGTATTCACGGATTCCTTCTTCCGCATTGATGACCATTAAGACCACATCTGAACGGTCAATAGCACGCATGGCACGCATGACAGAGTATTTCTCAGTATTTTCATAAACCTTACCAGATTTACGCATACCAGCAGTGTCAATCATGGTAAACTCTTGGCCATCTGTATCTGTAAAGTGGGTATCAATGGCGTCACGAGTTGTTCCAGCAACTGGACTGGCAATGACACGGTCTTCGCCCAAGATAGCATTGATCAAGCTTGATTTTCCGACGTTAGGACGACCAATCAAGCTAAACTTAATCACATCTGGATTTTCTTCTTCATATTCATTTGGAAGATTTTCTACGATAGCGTCTAGCACATCCCCTGTACCGATACCATGGACAGATGAGATAGGCAATGGTTCACCCAAACCGAGGGCATAGAAATCATAGATATCATTTCGCATTTCAGGGTTGTCCACCTTGTTAACTGCGAGGATAACTGGTTTATGGGTCTTATAAAGCTTACGGGCTACGTATTCGTCTGCATCGGTAATTCCTTCCTTACCAGACACGACAAAGACGATAACATCTGCTTCTTCCATGGCAATTTCTGCCTGGTGCTTGATTTGTTCCATGAAAGGAGCATCGACATCATCGATTCCTCCTGTATCAATCATGCTAAACGAACGATTGAGCCACTCACCCGTCGCATAGATACGGTCACGTGTCACTCCTTCGACATCTTCTACAATGGAGATTCGCTCACCAGCGATCCGATTAAATAGGGTTGATTTCCCAACATTGGGACGTCCTACAATGGCAATAGTTGGTAGGGCCATAATTTCTCACTTTCTACAATAACTTCTTCTGTTCAAGATTTTTTCTAGTTGAGTTTGGTTCTGCTTGACCAAACTGTTCTGCTAGACGCTGACTCCAGCTTGTGGTCGCACGTGCTCCAGCATAGTCCGCCTGTACACGGTCATAAGCTTGGATTGCCTCAGTGGACTGTTCTCGGTATTCTTCCTCAAATACCACTTGATGCAATGGCAAACGAGGTTTGACTTCATGTTCTTCATTTGGTAAACCTAGTGCCATCCCAAAGACAGGATAGGTGTAGTCAGGTAGGTTAAAAAGCTCTGCTACTTCTTCTGACTTGTAACGTACCAAGCCAATAATGACACCACCATAGCCCAAGCTCTCAGCTGCAAGCAGGGTATTTTGACCAGCAAGGGCCGCATCGACTGAACTAATCAAGAGACCTTCCACACCTTGGGGTTGGAATGAGTCTGTATGAAGTCGGGCTCCCTTTTCTGCTCGGTTCAAATCTCCGACAAAGAGAAGGAAAACAGCTGACTGACGAATGGCTTCTTGAGGCACCAATTCATACAAGGCATCTTTCTTTTCTTGACTTCGCACTACAATCACAGAGTAGGATTGGAAATTCTTCCAAGACGAGGCCATCTGGGCTGCTGTCAGGATTTCAGTCAAGTCTTCCTGAGGAAGGGCTTGCTCCTTAAATCTTCGAACAGACTTATGAGCTTTCATCAGTTTAATCGTTTCTGTCATCGGCGGTTTACTCCTTCTAAACGAGTCTCCTCGGCCAAATAACGGATGCGTTCCATGACCCGTCTGGCTTCCCAGGTTTCGTTATCTCCTTTCTTAACTTTAGCAAAATGCTGCTCCAAATCTTCAAAGTTGAAGTTGGAGGTGAAAAAGGTCGGTAAATTTTCCTGCATCCGATATTGGAGAATGACTTGCAGGATTTCATCCCGCACCCAAGCTGTTGATTGCTCAGCACCAATATCATCTAAAATCAGGACTTCAGAAAGCTTAATCTCATCCACCAAGGTCTTAACATTGCCATCACTGATGGCATTTTTGGCATCAATGACAAAGCTAGGATAGTGGAGAAGAGTGGATGAAACACCACGTTTTTCTGATAAATCATGAGCCAAGGCAGCCACCATGAAACTTTTACCCACACCAAAGTCTCCATATAAATAAAGACCTTTTCGAATAGCTGGATATTGCTCCACGAAGGCTAATAGTTTTTCAAAAACTGGCAAGCGACCCAAATCATCCAAGTCTACTTGAGCCAAACTAGCTTTCTTGAGACTGGCTGGCAGATTGATTAACTTAAGACGGTTTTTAATAGCCGCTTCTTTTTCTGCTGCGATTAGTTCAGGAGTTTCTTCATAAGAAACATCCGCATAGCCATGATTCATAACCAAAATCGGCTTGTAGCCTTTGGCAATATAATCCGTATCCCCACGGAGAAATTTGTCACGCTCGGTGATGTACTGATTAAACTTGGAGATACTGCGATTTAATTCCTCTGGAGTCAAGGATTCTTGCTGGATAAAGGCCGCAACATCAGGATCCTTCATGATTTTTTGGACCAAATCTTGATAATGAAAACGGCTAGGTTGACGTTTGAGTACGTCTCCGACACTTTCCATCTAATCTCCTCCTTTTTCTAAGCGAGCTAATAGTTCTTGTTTCTTACGTTCTAGTTCCAGACGAGTTTCCTCGCTGGTTTCATTCTTATAATCTGGATTGCTCCACTTGGGTACATTGGACTTAGCAGGATTCGGTTTACTAGCCTTTTGAGCCTGGCTCTTCTGCCCTCTCTCACGGATGCGCAAGACTGCCTCTTCTGCCGAATGAATTTTTTGATAGGCATAGTCATTGGCTACCTTCATGGCATATTTCTCATTGATATTTGCCGAATCCACCTTATTAAAGGTCAACAAGAGAATGATATTGATGACTTCGTCCAGCAAGCCCAAGCCAGCCATCTGTTGCAAGAGTTCTCTCTCTGTTTGGGTAATGGTTCCCTTACGTGTTTGCTTGATTTCTGCCAAGAACTGCATGGCAGTTTTACTTTTGGCCTCTTTGATAATGGTTGCTTCCTTAGGACTAAAGTCAGAGGAGACAGGTTTTTGAGCTATTTTTTCCCGCATGCGTTTAGTTGAAATAACCTGGGAAACAGCTGTTGACTTGGCCAATTGATAAGTTTCAAACCAAGTCCATTTCTTCTCCTCGGCAATGGCAAAGAGGTTTAAGACATCGGACTGCTCATCCGCAAAACGAAGCCCATCTCGAGCCATAAGCTGACGAAAATGGTCCAAGTCAAAATCGTTGGCCACTTTCTTCTTGAGACCAAGGTCTTCTTGACTTCCTAGTTCTGCCAAATCTGGAAAGACTTGATTGAGTGAGACAGGTATTTCTTCTCCCTCAGCACCCTCAACTTTCAAATTCTCCACAGCTGCATCGCCAATCTTTTTCTCTAAAAGTCTGCGATAAACAGGATGTTCCAAGAAGTCCTGACTCGAAAGAGGAGCATGGAGAGCTAGCTGATAAACATCACCCTTTTGATAGAGGGTCAAGAGATTGAAAGCAGATAGGATTTTTAGGGATTTTATCAGTCTATCCATCCCAAAGTTGAGATGGTTAAGAATGCTTGAAAAAAGATATTCCTTTCTACCATTATCCCAAAAACTGATCGTATAAAGATAAAGGCTCAGTGCCTCCTGACCGATAATCGGGAGGTAGCACTGTACCAGAGATGAGGTATCTTGCGACACCCGATTATTCTTTAGATAAGAAAAACGGTCAATTGGCTTCATTTATCTTTCCTTTTTCTTTTTAGAGGACTGAGTGATTTGTTGGAGCAAGCTCTCTAACTCACTAACATCCTTAAAACTACGATAGACACTGGCAAAACGCACATAGGTAATCTCATCTAACTCAGCCAACTCCTCCATGACGAGTGAACCAATGTCCTCACTTTGAATTTCATTTTCATTTCGACCACGGAGTTTCTGTTCGATACGATTGACTACCATGTTGATTTCATCACTTGACACAGGACGTTTCTGGGCTGAGCGGATAATCCCATTAAAGATTTTATCTCTGGAGAATTGTTCCCGCGTGCCATCTTTTTTAACAACCACTAAGGTTCTTTCTTCTACTCGTTCGTAGGTTGTAAAACGGTGCTGGCATTCGTCGCACTCACGTCTTCTACGAATGGTGTTCCCTTCTTCTGCTTGGCGACTATCGATAACACTTGACTTGGTAGCCCCACATTTTGGACAACGCATCCTTTCCCTCCTTATCGTTTTCTTTTCATTATACCATTTTTTAAACGATTCCCAAAACAATTCTTCTTTTTGCTTGACAAGTTTTTTGTTTTGTTGTATTATTTAATTAAGACAAAAGGATGAAAGAAAGGAGACCAAGATGTCCTGGACATTTGACAACAAAAAACCCATCTATTTACAGATTATGGAGAAAATCAAGCTTCAGATTGTTTCCCATACACTGGAAGCCAATCAACAACTTCCAACCGTGAGAGAGCTAGCTAGCGAGGCTGGTGTCAATCCCAACACCATCCAAAGAGCCTTGTCAGACCTTGAACGAGAAGGCTTTGTCTACAGCAAGCGAACAACTGGACGGTTTGTAACTGAGGATAAGGAACTAATCGCCCAATCGCGCAAACAACTATCCGAAGAAGAATTGGAACACTTCGTTTCCTCCATGACCCATTTTGGCTATGAAAAAGAAGAACTACCAGGCGTAGTCGGCGATTATATTAAAGGAGTTTAAGCCTATGTCATTACTAGCATTTGAAAATGTATCCAAATCTTATGGAGCAACCCCAGCCCTTGAAAATGTTTCCCTTGACATCCCAGCTGGAAAAATTGTTGGTCTCCTTGGCCCAAACGGCTCAGGAAAAACAACCCTGATTAAACTAATCAATGGCCTCTTACAACCAGATCAAGGACGTGTCCTCATTAACGACATGGACCCAAGCCCAGCAACCAAGGCTATCGTAGCTTATTTGCCAGATACGACCTATCTCAATGAACAAATGAAGGTCAAAGAAGCCCTAACCTACTTCAAGACCTTCTATAAAGATTTCAATCTTGAACGCGCCCATCATCTACTTGCAGACCTCGGCATTGATGAAAATAGTCGTCTCAAGAAATTATCAAAAGGGAACAAGGAAAAGGTACAACTGATTTTGGTTATGAGCCGTGATGCTCGTCTCTATGTTCTGGACGAACCCATTGGTGGAGTGGATCCAGCAGCCCGTGAGTATATCCTCAATACCATTATCAACAACTACTCCCCAACTTCTACCGTTTTGATTTCTACCCACTTGATTTCTGATATCGAGCCAATCTTGGATGAAATTGTCTTCCTTAAGGACGGAAAAGTCGTCCGTCAAGGAAATGTAGATGATATTCGCTATGAGTCTGGTGAATCCATTGACCAGCTCTTCCGTCAGGAATTTAAGGCCTAAGCAAAGGAGATTATTATGTTTTGGAATTTAGTTCGCTACGAATTTAAAAATGTCAACAAGTGGTATTTAGCCCTTTACGCTGCCGTGCTAGTTCTTTCCGTTCCCATAGGAATGCAAGGACACTATTATAATTATGTATCTTTCAAAGATAGCCAACCTGTCTTACTTTTCTTTCTGGCTCTCGTCTTTGGTGGATTGATGATTACACTTGGGATTTCAACCATTTTCTTGATTATTAAACGATTCAAAGGTAGTGTCTATGACCGACAAGGCTATCTGACCTTGACCTTGCCAGTTTCTGAACACCATATCATCACAGCCAAATTAGTTGGAGCCTTCATTTGGTCTATCCTTAGCTCCACTGTACTAGCTCTAAGCGCTTTTATTATTGTTACCATAACGGTTCCAGAATGGATATCAAATTCTGAGTTGATTCCACTTGTAGGAACATTCCTTCCTCAACTCTCTCTTATAGGGGTATCCTTCCTACTAAATACCATCTCAGGAATCCTCTGCATCTACTTGGCTATTTCCATCGGACAACTGTTCAATGAATACCGTACCGCACTAGCCATTGTAGCTTATATCGGTATCCAAATCGTCATTGGATTTGTAGAAGTCTTCTTCAATACCAGTGCGAACTTCTATGTCAATTCACTTGCAGGATTTAATGATAATTTCTATATGGGAGCAAGTACGAGTATTATTGAAGAACTCATATTCATAGCTATATTTTACCTCGGAACCTACTACATCTTGAGAAACAAGGTTAATTTGCAATAGTTTTAAAGTCTAGCGACAATAACTCGCTAGACTTTTTTCGTTCTCAGGACTTACATTTTTAATATGAAGTATTTAATAAAAAAGAGTATAATAACTTTAAAATTGATTACATGTATATCGATAAGGAGGGCAACTCTTTATGCTGAAAAGATTTGTTACTAAGAAGCACCTCATACTTTACTTCTTTTCTATTGCCATTACTTGGCTGGAAGCAATTATCACACCAGCCCTTGTTCAAAATATTGTTGCTAGTTTTACCAATCAAGAACTAGGCCTTCTTTGGAAAGTTTTGATTTTAGGAATCCTTGGTAATCTCATCCTCTTACTGGGTTTGGCTGGGAAACGTTATTACTACGCTCGTTTGATTACTGACTTCAAATATGGAATCAAGAGTGCTATTTTCAAGCGATTTTTAAACAGTTATGAGATTGATGAAAAAGATATCTTGTCCGACCTAGAAAACGACGTCAAGCAACTAGAAGAAAACTATATTGAGCCAACGATCATCATCATTTCTTCTCTGGGCTTTACCACTGTGTCCATTCTCTATGCCCTATGGACCAATTTTTACCTGGGCTTGATTTTCATCCTCTTCTACTCCTTTCCTGTACTCTGCAGTGCTATCGGATCAAAGCGTTTGGATTCACTTTCTGAAAAGCGGTCCACTGTTAACCAGAGCTACTTAGCAAGCTTGACAAATTTTATTGGTGGTAGCCAACAAATTCGCCATTATCAGGGGCAAGACTACTTTTTTGCTCGCTATCAAAAGCAATTACAAACCAGTCTAGATACCGAAATTAACTATGAAAAGCAACGAACTTTAAACAGTCTCTTGATCAATAGCATCGATGCCTTTTGTTCTGTCACACCAATCGTCATCGGTGGCTTTATGACCTACTATAATTATTTAGATGCGGCGAGTTTTGTGGCCATCTATCTAGTTTCCCATAATATCGGCTATCAATTCCAAGAGTTGGCTTACTTTACCAACACCCGAAAAGCTACTCGAACTCTTCTCAACAAATACCAAGAACTTTTGGGCCAGTCTGACTCCACCTCTCCTAGAAGCATAGAAAATATTTTCCCTATCCAACTTAACACCATCTCCCTTGAAAAAGATGGGAATATCCTCTTATCTCCGATTTCCATACACATCAAGCAAGGAGAAAAAATCGCCATTATCGGGGAAAGTGGCTCTGGTAAAACAACCCTGCTCAATATCATTCATGGAAAAGAGACATCAACAAGTGGACAGATTAGCTTTGCTGGTCAAAACCTGTCACGTAAAGAAATCACAAGCTTTAGTTCCTATATCCTCCAAGATAGCCATTACTTTGACACGCTATCTCTGGACGACAATATCCTTCTAGGACTAGATAAAAATCCAGAGACTTTAAATCATATCCTCAAAAAAACAGGATTAGAACATTTGAAAAATCGAACGCTCAGCAATGATAGTCTGTCTGGTGGCGAGAAACAACGCCTCGAAATCGCTCGAGCCCTCTACCATGATAGCCAACTCATCTTAGCAGATGAGATTAAGGCCAATCTTGACTCGGAAAATAGCAGAAAAATTAGCGACTTGCTCTTCTCCCTACCTCAAACAGTCATTGAAGTCATTCACCACTACACGGAAGAAGACTTAAAACACTATGACCAAGTCATTCACTTAAGTAAAGAAAAGTAATAGTCTATAACATACGATTTTAAAAAGCAAGGAACCCGAATTCCTTGCTTTTTAACTCAATATCAAACTGGCTACAATAGGGCTGACAAAGACATAGAGAATACCGGTGACACCGATAGCCAAACCACCCATGGCTCCTGCTACAGAACCGTATCGAAAGGCTGTCCCTGTTCCAACTGCGTGGCCTGTTCCTCCAAGGGAAAGACCAACAGCTACTGGATCATCTATTTTCAACCACTTCAAAAGGGTTGGTCCGATGACACTGGTTAAAATCCCAGTCGCCACTACAACCACCAAGGTCACGGTCGTCAGACCTTGCAATTTTTCTGTGATTCCCACTGCCATGGCGGTTGTTACTGACTTAGGAAAGAGAGAAATGGCTAGGAAAAAGTCCATACCAAATATTTTCGCCACAAGGGCTGTGAAAGATGTATTGACAACTACTGCTAACAGACTACCAAAGAGAATACTCCGTGCATGGTGCTTCATCAAGTGAAAACTCTTATAAAGCGGAATCCCTAGAGCCACAGTCGATGGGACAATCAAGTTGTTCAAATAAACCCCACCTTGGTAGTAATCTTGGTAAGAAATACCCGTCAGCTTTAGAAAGATGATAATAAAAACAGTTGACAAAAGTAAGGGCGTTGTCAATGGATGGGGAAAACGCCTGTAAATCAGCATTCCCACTAGATAGGCTAGGATAGACAAGGCAAGCCCAAACAGGGGATTGGAAACAAATTCACTCATTTGGCATCTCCTTTCTCATAATCTCCCTCAAACCGTCGTTTGATAAACTGAACCACCAAAGCAATAAGGATAATATTGATGACTGCTGCAAAAAAGACAATCAAAACGATGGGCAAGAGATAAGGAGCAATCACATCAAACTTCTCCATGATTCCCACTGCTGGCGGCAAAAAGAGAATGGTCATATTGGCCAGCAAGAAATTCCCCACCATGTTGACATGCCTGGTTCTCAGCCACTTGAACTGCAGGGCTAGAAAGAGAATAATCAAACCGATAATACTGCCTGGGATAGGCAAATGAAAGAAACTGGAAATTCCCTCTCCGATTAGAGAAATCACAAAGAGAATCATTAATTGAACATATAATTTCATCCTAAACTCCACGAAATAGACTTCTTGCATACCAGTTTACTCTTTTTTCAGAAAATTTCAAGGAAATGCACAAGAATCATTAAAAATTAGAGAGGAAAGGGGATACAGACAATTCTTGACTTGTGAAAACAGGCATGATTTAGGATAAGAGATGCCAGCATCCTTCTTGCCAGCTTTCTTGAAAAGTAGTATAATTATTGCATGCGCAATCATCTTGTGATGCAGAGATTGTCCGTTAATGGACTTTCTTCTATTGATAACTCTAAAAAGAAAGGAGATACTATGACCTATTTGGAAAAATGGTTTGATTTCAATCGGCGTCAGAAAGAAATTGAAAGTCTCTTGGAAGAGACTATTGCCCAGCAGAGCGAGCAAAGTCTAACCTTGAAAGAGTTTTACCTGCTCTACTATCTGGACTTGGCTCAAGAAAAATCTCTACGCCAGATTGACCTGCCAGATAAGCTTCATCTAAGTCCGAGCGCTGTTTCTCGGATGGTGGCTCGTTTGGAAGCTAAAAATTGCGGTCTGCTTAGTCGCAGGTGTTGTGATCAAGATAGACGCTCTAGCTTTATCTGCCTGACAAGTGATGGGCAAAAGACACTGGCCTCTCTACAAAAGGCTGTTGAAGAAAGCTTGGAAACTGGTTTGGATTTCTTGGTTTAAGATGATTTTAGAAAAAAGTTGCGTGCGCAATCATTTTTCTTGACATTCTCTTTTACAAGGAGTAAAATAAAGTCATCATTAAACAAAGGAGTTTTTAAAATGATTGAAATTACCTATCTAGATGCCAGCAAGAACGAAAGAACTGTGACTTTCGAGTCTTATGAAGATTTTGATCGTTCACAACAAGCTTGCCTTATCGGCGTCGCAGACTACTACCCAGTCCAAAAATTAACTTACAACGGTCATGATTTGGACTACCATGGGACTTATGGAGATGTCTTCTTCTATCTCATGAAACAAGATTTAAGCCAATATAACTAAAAAGGAGAAATACAATGGCAAAAGCAATTACAGATGCAACATTCGAACAAGAAACAAAAGACGGTTTGGTCTTGGTAGACTTCTGGGCAACTTGGTGTGGTCCATGTCGTATGCAAGGTCCAATCTTGGATAAATTGTCTGAAGAACTTTCAGAAGATGTCTTGAAAATCGTTAAAATGGACGTTGATGAGAATCCAAACACAGCTCGTGCTTTTGGAATCATGTCTATCCCAACTCTTCTCTTCAAAAAAGACGGCCAAGTTGTCAAACAAGTTGCTGGTGTTCACACAGCAGAACAAATCAAGGCCATCGTTGCGGAATTGAGCTAATCACATTAGAGACCAAGTACTTTCTTTGGTCTCTTTTTTCTTGCCCTTTGCCATTTTTCAAAAAATATGCTAGACTGTAGGTAGAATATTACGATGTTTGGGACATGCCATCGCTAAAAAAAACCTCTACTTGGTATTTTTTAGCTCCCTCATGGGAGCTTTTTGCGTGCTCTGAACATTTCCCATTTTGGAAGGAGTACTATGAAACGTCAATCAGCCTTGGTCGTCTTTAGTGGCGGTCAAGATTCCACAACCTGCCTCTTCTGGGCCAAAGAACACTATGAAACAGTCGAAGCTGTCACCTTTGCCTACGGTCAACGTCATCATCTCGAAATTCAAGTTGCCCAAGAAATCGCTAAGGAACAAGGCATTCGTCATCACATCCTAGATATGTCTCTGCTGGGACAAATCACTGAAAATGCCCTGACTTCTGATATGGAGATTAAGCAAAAAGAGGGAGAGGTTCCCAATACCTTCGTTGATGGTCGCAACCACCTCTTTCTATCCTTTGCGGCAGTTCTTGCCAAACAACGTGGCATTAAAGACATCGTGACAGGTGTTTGCGAGACAGACTTCTCAGGCTACCCTGATTGTCGAGATGTCTTTGTCAAATCCCTCAATGTCACCCTCAACCTTGCCATGGATTACGACTTTGTTATCCAAACGCCTCTCATGTGGCTGGACAAGGCTGAAACTTGGGAGTTAGCCGATCAACTCGGTACCTTTGACTACGTTCGTGAAAAGACCTTAACCTGCTACAATGGAATTATCGGAAGCGGCTGTGGGGATTGCCCAGCCTGCCACCTACGTCAACATGGTCTAGATGTTTATCTCTCACAGAAAGGAGAGGTCTAATGTTTTTTGCACCCAAAGAAATCAAACAAGAAACTGGGGAGTCTCTTGTCTACAATCCTCACAGAACCTTGGTATCAAAAGAGTTCACTTTCGATGCTGCCCACCACCTCTTTCACTATGAGGGGAAATGCAAATCCCTTCATGGCCACACCTATCATCTGCAGATTGCTGTTAGTGGATTTTTAGATGAGCGTGGCATGACCTACGATTTCGGAGACATCAAAGCTATTTACAAGAACTACTTAGAGCCCCACTTGGATCATCGCTATCTCAATGAAACTCTGCCTTATATGAACACGACTGCTGAAAATATGGTTTACTGGATTTTCCAAACCATGAGTCAAGAGTTACCTGATGAGCGTGGTCTTCGTTTGGAATACGTTCGCCTCTATGAAACTCCGACTTCCTTTGCAGAGTTTAGACGGGAGTGGTTAGATGACTAGGGAACGTGTCCTCAAACTACCAGTTCTGGAAATTTTTGGCCCTACCTTTCAAGGTGAAGGTCGTGCTATTGGGCAGAAAACCATGTTTGTCCGCACTGCCGGTTGCGACTACCACTGCGACTGGTGCGATTCTGCCTTTACTTGGGATGGTTCTGAAAAACCAACTCGCATGACAGCTGACGAAGTCATTGCTGAGTTGGATAAACTAGGGAACTACGACTATGTAACCCTGTCTGGCGGAAATCCCGCTATCCTAGCAGCCAACATGGCTGAACTGGTCACCAAGCTCAAGGAACGTGGTGTCACCCTTGCTGTTGAGACCCAAGGCTCTCGCTGGCAAAATTGGTTAAAAGATATCGACCAGGTTACTCTGAGTCCCAAACCTCCTTCATCCAAGATGGAAGTCAACTTTGAGACCCTGGACTTTATCGTTTCCCAACTGGATCCAGACAAGGTCACCTTTAAAATCCCTGTCTTTGATGATGCAGATTTAGCCTTTGCTAAAGGAATACAAGAACGCTACCAACCAGATGTCCTTTTCTTATCTGCTGGAAATCCTGAACCCAAGGCTACAGGAAATATTATCCAAGATCAACTGGACCGTCTCAAAGAACTCTGGGAACGCGTCGCTGCCGACGATAGCTGGGGCAATGTCCGCGTCCTTCCTCAACTCCATACCCTCCTCTACGATAATCAACGTGGTGTTTAAGATTAGAAAGAAAAAATCATGTCACAACAAGAAGAAATGAAAAACCTCAGCCTACTGGGCAACAAAGAAACCAACTACATCTTTGACTATCAACCAGATGTCCTCGAATCTTTTGACAATCGTCATGTGGAAAATGACTATTTCATCAAATTTAACTGTCCTGAATTTACCTCACTGTGTCCAATCACTGCTCAACCAGACTTTGCGACCATTTATATTTCCTACATCCCTGACAAGCTCTGTGTCGAGTCAAAATCCCTCAAACTCTACCTCTTTAGCTACCGAAACCACGGAGATTTCCACGAAAACTGTATCAACACCATCGGGAAAGACTTGGTCAACTTGCTAGACCCTCGCTATTTAGAAGTCTGGGGAAAATTCACTCCGCGCGGTGGCATCTCAATTGACCCCTACTACAACTACGGTAAGCCTGGAACTAAGTATGATGGCTTGGCAGAACAACGCCTCTTCCAACACGACCTTTATCCAGAGAAAATTGACAACCGTTAAACTCATACTCAATGAAAATCAAAGAGCAAACTAGGAAGCTAGCCGCAGGTTGCTCAAAACATGGTTTTGAGGTTACAGATAAAACTGACGAAGTCAGTCACATATATAATCCAAGGTGAAGCTGACGTGGTTTGAAAAGATTTTCGAAAAGTATAATACGAAAAAGCCCTGTTCCTCAAGATGAGGAGCAAGGCTTTTTGAGTTTCAATTATTCTTCTGTTCCAAGGAAGTTTCTTGCAACAAGGGCTGCAAGAACTCCACCAACGATTGGGGCAAGGATAAAAATCCAAACTTGTTGAAGGGCTACGCCACCTACCAAGACAGCTGGTGCCAAGCTACGAGCTGGGTTTACTGACAGTCCAGTGATGTTCAATCCCACAAGAATCATTGCCATCAAGGACAAACCGATTACCAAACCAGCAATCGCGCCATTGCCCTTGCTTTCTGATGTCACGGTCATGATAACCAAGACAAACAAGAAAGTTGCAATAACTTCAAACAAGAAACCACCAAAGACAGTGACACCGTTTGCCAAGGCATTTTCACCAAGACTAGCAGTTGACATCCCTGAGTTAGCCAAGAGGAAGAAGACAGAAGCAGATGCTAAGAAGGCTCCAACTACTTGTCCAAGGATGTAGTTTACAAGCTCTGAAGATGACAAACGTTTGTTAACAAACATAGCAATAGAAACAGCTGGATTCAAATGAGCACCTGAAACAGTTCCGATTGAGTAAGCTGCAACTACGATTGCCAAACCAAAGGCAAAGGCAATCCCTAGGTGACCAAGGCCATCAAGACCATTTCCAAAAACAACAGCTCCTGTTCCGATGAACACAAGCATGAACGTACCGATTAATTCAGCGACAAATTTTTTCATTTTCTTTCTCCTTTTTTCAAAAACTAGATACTAGTCTATCAAAAGAGGGAAAGGGTTTCAAGAAAATTGTTTGGAAAAATACTGGTTTGCCTCACTATCTTTTAATTAAGGAATTAAACAGAAAATACATTTCCTCTATAGGACTTATCAGTTGCTTATCTCACTAGCATTTAGCAACTTGATATAATCTAGACCCCATTTCTCGACAGCATCTAAAACAACTCTGAATTCCTGCCCCATTTCAGTTAAGCTGTACTCAACTCGTGGTGGAACTTCGGCATAGACCTTTCGTTGAACAATCTTATCCTTTTCTAATTGACGGAGATGACGGGTCAAAATAGTTTGAGTAATCCCAGGCAATAATCTCTGCAATTCTTTAAATCGTTTGGTACCCGTACTCAACTGATAAATAATTACCAGTGCCCATTTCCCCGTTAAAACCCTCTGCGTTGTCGCAAATGGACAAATACCATACTCACTCACTTTATTTGTCATAAAATATCTTCTTTCTATTTTTTAAAAAAATTTTATCTTTTAGTATCAATAATAGTACCACTTTTGATACTAGCTATCGAAAAAGTGTCTACTTGTTTTTTTGTTTGTAACTGTTACAATTATATCATAAAAAAGAAATGGAGAATAGATATGTCAACAAACTTAGAAATTTTCAACGCTTATAACCAAGCTTTAATTGCTGGTGACTTTCCTGGTGTCTTTGAAACGATGGCAGACGATATTATCTGGCATCAACCTGGTACTCATAGTATATCTGGTACAGTTGTTGGTAAGGACAAGCTAGGAGCTCACCTTGCTACATTTGCTGAGAAAACTAATGGAACCTTTAAGGTGGTAACAAATTGGGTTTCTGACAATAAGGATTTAATCGCAGCTAATGTTACTTTTCTTGGAACACGTGCTGATGGTACTGAACTCAATATGAACGGGATTGACCTCTTCCGTATTGAAGACGGAAAAATCAAAGAAGTTTGGCTCTTCTCTTCAGATCAAGCTGAAGAAGATAGCTTTTGGGGATAATTAAAGAGGACAGAACAAAAAATTTTGATTTTAGGAATTCTTTATTATAAATTTTTAAAATCGATAGATTAGAAAAAAAGCGAACAAGACAGAATTCTGAGTATCAGATAACTCGTTTTGTTCGCTTTTTTTATTTAAGGTTAGACTTTTGTCCCAGACTCTTTTAATTTACTCTCCCAACTGGGCGCTGTAGGAGATAATCTGGTCAACTGTATCTGATAAGAACTGGATGGTATCACGGAGTGGTTTATCTGTTGAAATATCAGCACCGATAATCATGGCTGACTCAAGTGGTGTCTTGCTACCACCTGATTTAAGGAGATTGAGCCAGTCTTCAGCTCCAGTTTCTGAATGTTTCAGATGAAGGTAACCTGCAGTCGAAATGACTAGTCCTGCTGAGTAAGTGTAACTATACAAGCCCATATAGTAGTGAGCTTAGCGCATCCAAGTCAGAGCTGCATCATCATCAATCTCAATGGCATCTCCCCAGAAATCCGTCAAGACTTCCTTCATAATGCTGTTGAGTTTGCTTGCTCCGAAAGTTTCTCCTTCTTCAATCAATGTGTAAACCTTACGCTGGAAGGCTGCTTCCAAAAGGTGAGTGATAAAGTTATGGAAATAGGTGTCTGTCAAGCGGTGAGCAAGGGCAAAGCGTTTTTGACGTGGGTCGTCAGATTGGTTCTCCAAGTAATCACTGAGTAGCAATTCATTGAAAGTTGACGGTGCTTCAACATAGTAGGTCGACATGTGGGCGTTGAAGTAGCTCTGGTGATTATCTGAAAAGATGAATTGACCAGAATGCCCGATTTCATGAATCAAGGTATAAACATCGCTCAAACGACCAGTCCAGCTCATGAGAACATAAGGATGCACACGATATGGGTCCGCCGCATAACCGCCAGAATCCTTGCCACTGTTAGCAGCAAAGTCCACCCAGCGCTCTTCTTGATAACGAGCAACTTCCTGACAATATTCTTGTCCCAAAGGTTCTACGGACTTCATGACCAAATCATAGGCGTCGTCAATAGTCACTTGAGGATTAAGGGCGCTGTCCAAGTCCAATTTCCAGTCTGCAAAGGTCATCTTTTCAAGACCATTAACCTTGGCAACATGCTTGAGGTATCTCTGAGCAACCGGCGCAAAATCCTTCATGATGAGGTCAATCTGGCGGTCAAACATAGCACGGTCCACTTCCTGCTCAGCTAGAAGATAATCAAAAACTGAATCGTAGCCCTTCATATCTGCCAAGAGTTTTTCAGACTTGACTTGGGCTAGATAGGCTGCTGCAGCCGTATTTTGGTACTTACGAAGACCTTCTGAGAAGGAACGGAAGGATTTTTCACGAACCTCAGCATCCTCATGATTTTGGTAGAAATTCTCATAGGTTACAAAGCTGTTTTTGTAGGTCTTGCCATGGGCTTCAAAGTCAGCCATTTCAAAGTCCCCAGCACGCATTTTAGTGTAAATGTCCTGCGGACTGTAGAAAACTTCACCAAGATTGGTCAAGGCCTTCTCCACATCAGCTCCTAGATAGTGGGCTTTTTTGATTTTGGCCTGACGAATGGCCGCCGTCAAATGAGGTAATTCACCCAAACGATCCAAGACTTCCTCGTCTGCTGCCACTAGGGCATCGTCAAAGAAGGTAAGTGCTACGCTGGCATCTGTTTCAAATTCCATGCCAGCTTGGGCAATATTGGCAAATTCTTCATTGCTATAGTCTGTCGTCTGAGGCATAAAACCGTAGTTGCCAATATGGCTCATCTGAATGTAGATTTGTTCCAATTCCGCAAAGGCCTTCTCAAAATCCTCAAAAGTATGAAGATTGCCCTTGTAGTCACGGCTAAATTGGTTAATGTCTTCGCGAGCCTTCTCGATTGCACGCAAGAAATCCTCACGGTCTTGGTATAGGGCTGTTAAATCCCAAAGTTCCTTTTCTGGAAATTCTGAACGGTGTTTTTGTTCCATTTTCTTCCTCTTATTTCTCTAATTCTAATAAAACACTAAGGGCTGATAAGGCGTAAAGTGGTGCTGTTTCTGCTCGCAAAATGCGAGGACCAAGTCCTGCTAAGACTGATCCCTTAGCTTCGAAACTCTCAATTTCTGCAGGTGACAGGCCACCTTCTGGACCAAAGATAAAGAGCAATCTAGCTCCTTTCTCGAGTCCAGAAACTGCTTGCAAGAGCGCAGCGGCTTCTCCTTCTTTGGCCGACTCTTCATAGGCCACCACGATAGAGTCAAACTGGTCCAGTTGGGCTAGAAAGTCTGCTTTCTTCTCAAAAAGCTGAATACTTGGTACAATATTACGCTTGCTTTGTTCTGCTGCTCCAAGGGCAATTTTTTCTAGTTTTTCAACCTTTTTACCCAATTTCTTGCCATCCCACTTAGCAACGGACCAATCGGCAGGGAAGGCCCAGATTTGACTGGCACCCAGTTCGGTTACTTTTTGAGTGATAAACTCCAGCTTGTCTCCCTTGGGAAAGCCAGATGCGATGGTCACTTGGATTGGTAATTCCACGTTGTCAGCTAACTCTTCAACCAACTCAAACTGACGAGCTTCCACATCCAGCACACGCGCCAAGCGCTTAATTCCATCATCAAAGACCAAAGTAACCTCATCATCTTCTTTCAAGCGCATAACCTGAAACATATGCTTGCTGGTTTCCTTGTCCTCGATAGTGACAGGAGAGATAGCACTGCCTTTGACAAAATACTGCTGCATGCTAGCCTCCAATCACACCGGAAATATCCTTGGTTTTCTTAAAGACACAGGCATTCCATTCCCCTTGAACCATGTGGGTTTCAAGGAAAAATCCAGCTGACTCAGCCGACTCGCGCACCATGTCCCACTTGTCCTTAATAATTCCACTCATGATGAGGTAGCCTTCATCCTTGACCAAGCGATAAGCATCATCCGTCAGATGAACGAGGATATCCGCCAAGATATTAGCTACAATCACATCTGCCTCAATCTCAACTCCCTTAAGCAAGTCTCCTGCTGCTACATGGATGTTTTCCATACCAGGGTTGAGTTCAATATTTTCCTGAGCAACACGAACTGCCACATCATCCAGGTCGTAGGCAAAGATTTCCTTGGCACCAAGTAGCGAGCTGGCAATAGAGAGAACGCCTGAACCAGTCCCCACATCTAGCACTGTTTCCCCACCACGAAGAACCTGCTCCAAGGCAAAAAGGCTCATCTTGGTAGTTGGGTGGGTTCCTGTCCCGAAGGCCATACCAGGATCCAGCTTGATAATCTTTTCCCCAGCAGTCGCCTCATAGTCCGTCCAAGAGGGAACGATGGTCAAATCATGAGTAATACGAGCTGGTTCATAGTATTTCTTCCAGTTGTCTGCCCAGTCTTCCTCAGCCAAGGCAGTCGTACCCATTTTTACCTCTCCCAAATCCATAAAATCAGTTAGTTCCGCGAGACGGGCCTTCAAGTCTGCCTCAACCGTTGCTACATCAACCGTTTCCGGATAGTAGGCTGTCACTACGATTTCTTCTTGCTGCTCAACCTCTGGGAAAATCTCGCCGAAACGGTCAACATTTCCCACATAGTCCATGCTGTCTTCAATCGCAACGCCTTGCGCTCCCAGCTCGATCAAGAGATTGGAAACCAATTCCTCCCCTTCACGCTTAACTGTAACTTTTAACTCTTGCCATGTTTCCATTTTGTACTTTCTTACCTTTCCATCAGGTTAAAAATAGTCTTTCCAATAACAATAATAAGATTATCTCTTAATTTCTTCTCTAACTCTAAATCAATTCCACTATTTTGTATGAATTTGTCTTCTACATTTCTATATAAGCGTTTTACCCTAGTGGGATTTCCTGCATCAAAATGAGGTACATAATGGTAAATTATGACGGGAACAGAACTTCTGATTGATTGTTCAGCAATCTGATTCCAGATATACCCATCAGTCTCTCCCAAAGAAACCCCATAAAGAATTATGATGTCAGAATTTTTTATAATATCGCTATTTTTAACATCCATATTTTCTCTATAGTTCCTCAAAACTAAATTTTTTATTAAGGATTCTTTTTGTTCTTCATCAAAACTATTTGAAATCTGTGTCTCGTCACTAACTCCTAAAACTGTGCAAATATCTACCGTTCCATGTGCATGAATTGGAGGCGCAATGTGAAATTTATAATTATTAGTTCGTAATTGATTGCTAAATGATCTTGCTGACTCATTATATAATTTATCGATTACATTTGTGTAATTAAGAGTTAATATATTCACGATATCGTGTTGATATAGATTTTCATTATATTTTTTATCAATAGCGGGTTGATTGATTACAGGGAGAGATTTCTTCATATCATTTAGAGTACTTACAAAATCAATTCTATTGCCTTTCTCAAGATTTTTTTCTTGTTGTATACGTAGATATTCTCTTAAATCGTCAACTATTTCACTAAAATCGTCTATAAATTTCTCCTTCATTTCTACACTTGAGGAAATGAGGTCGTAATCTTTTGTTAATTTACCAATTGACAATTCAAAATCTGACCAATTTTCATAATCATTTACTTTATCAGAAAATAGAGACTCATAAATGAGATTTGAATATTCTTCCTCGTTCTCTTTCCTACTTATGTAAGCCCTATTTTGAAATTCATAGAAATCTTTATATCTTGTTTTCAAACCATATTGCAAATCTAAGCCATTTCCAACAACATATGTAATATTCATATCTTAGCCCTCTTGTCCCCCTGATATCTCGGATAATGATACTATATCCACTATTCAAATTCAATTTCTTCATTTAAGCTATTATACAGTTCAACTTGTGCTTCTACCTGCAATCTATTAACTAGCCAACCGCGTAATTCGGCTTGTTGAATAAAATCTTCGATTCTATTAACACCATTCAACTCCTTTAGAGTAACAACTACTCCAAAACGAATACCATAACCATCACCATTTTTTAACCGTTCAATTGTTTTTACACTCATTCCCCATTGAGGATTAGAAGGATTCAGAATCGGCTTAGCTTTTTTACGAGAAGAAAATTTTTCTCCTAAATGTTTGACATTATCCCATTTCCTAAAAACATTTCGTGCCGACTTTTCTCTCACATATCCTGGTGCATTTTCAGAATATTGATTGTCGTTATTAATTGTTTTAATGCCTTTCTTATCTAAAACTCCCAAACTAAGTTGCATTTCCGTATTAGTATAGTCAACTCCTTGATTTCTAGAACACTTTGGAAAATAACACATAGTGGCCTTTGCTACATATGGATAGTTTTCTTTAGAAATTGGAACTGGGAAATCATAATTATAAGTTTCATATGCTCTAGAAACATCTGAAACTATAAATTTAATTTCATCATCAGGTGTAGACAAAATATCTTCTATTTTGATTGGCACAACCCCATATCCAAGTAAAGAAATGTCTGCGAATGTTTTTTTATCATTCCATGGTATCGCTGAATCAATTAATAAAGCCTTTGCTTCTTCACGACTTAATCCCATAATATGAATGAGGTAAGCCATTTTTCTAGCAATAAATGGAGCCGCAAAACTGGTCCCAGCTACTCGAGCCAGCCCTAGTGGTTCACAAACATTTATGAAGTCTCCGTTCCCCCCGCCATAGTATGAAACATCAGGTTTGATAAAGAAAGACAGGACAACTCCTTCGCGTGAATAAGAAACGACTTGATTGCTAAAATCAACAGAATTTACAATAATTGAATTGAGTGAATCTGCTGGTGCTCCAATCTTTTTTCGTTGTCCATCAGGGGCAATCCCATTAGTGCCTGCAATAATAAAAATTACATCGTTATCAAATTGAATCTCGTCTAACAACGAACCCTCTACAGAAATAAAGTTTTCCCTAATTTCATCATTTGATCCAAGCGAAAGATTCCAAACCTTAATATCAGGATTTTGAGACACAATTTCTCTAATCTGTTTGATAATTGTGAAGGAGTTGAAACCACTCTGTAAAGATATCCCAAAATGTCTGACTCTAAATCTTCCACATCCGTCATCTAGTTTTGGATTCAAACTAGCTCCATCCACTATTACCGAGGAAACTGCTGTACCGTGCTTATAGTCTTGACTTCCTTTACTAATATCTGGTGAAATTAAATCATGATACTCTACCCACTCATTGAAATAAACTCTATCATCAAACAACGTATCGATGACACCAATAATAGGTTCATTAGTTGGAAAAGGGAGATTATCATAAAAAGTGTTTCCATCATTATAAAAATTCTCTGGTGACAGGCTAGAAAAATTTTCTACTATCATTGATACTAGATAAGGTGCTTTTAGCAGTAGTAACTCAATATTTTTTTCGTCAAGTAAAACAGTTGTCTGGTCCATGATGTTAGCTTCTGAAACATCAATATCAAGTTGTTTAAGTAATGTTAAGAGATTAGTTTTTACATCGTAGATTGTTACAATAGAATTACGTATAGTAGACATATCTGCCTGTTCAATACCAAATCCTTTGACAAAGCAAGAGTCTCTTAAGTATTTTTTGAATTTTGATTTCGACAGACCATACTTAGAATAATCAATTTGATTAAATTTTGAAGAGTCGGAGAACACCATACTCGTCATGGGAGCACTAGTAAAATAATCTTTGAATATTGTTATAACTTTTTTAGTATGCTCAATTGTCTTATCTAACACTTCCTTTGAAATGTAGTGTGTAATAATATGCTTACTCTTATCATTACTAAATTTTGCACCTACAATCGTTTCATTTGGAATTGCATTTCCGCCACCCACATTAAAAAAACCATCGATACGATTGCTCTTAGCTAGGACACGATTATAATACACACTGACAAGTACTCCATCAATGATTGTGTTATTAGACCAATATTCTTTTACTCGTTCAAGGGATGTGTAAAGTTCATTTAAATGGTTTAGCGTAACAATAGAATCTGCGGGAATCGTTATCGGTCCTCCCCCCTTTGCTGACTTTGGTGTAAAACTTTTACCTCGTAATGTCAATAATGTATTCATTTTAATCCTCGCTTAACTCTCGTGATACACTACTCTTAGAAACACCTGTCAAAATCTCAATTTCTCTAACAGTAAAACCTAGATTCGATAATTTAGAAATAGATAAATTTCTACCATTATGCAAACTTCTTAGCAGGCGTTTTTGGTAATCATGCGGATCTGATGGATCACTAAATGCCAATGACGTTCTTATTGCGTTTCTCAAATCACCAGGATTCGGTATTACATTGGCACTATTGATAATTTTTTTAAATAATTTTAAATCTCTAGCTACATTCTTAAATTGCTTTAATAACTCATTTAAAATAATAGTAGCTACTTCTACTTTATCTTCATCAGTATAACGGTCAAAGTCAATTATGGCATCGAATCTTCTCGTAACTGCTTTATCAAGATTTTCAAAAAGATTTGTTGTTGCAATTAATACAATTTCTGGTGACAGCCTATCCAACTCCTTTAAAAAGGCAGAAGTCACTCGTCCCATTTCTCTTAAATCATTCTGATTAACCCTATCCAACACTATGGAATCAATTTCATCAAATAGGATGATATAATTTTGCTTGAAAGGAAGATTATTGATTTCGTAAAAAAGAGTTGCTAAGTTTTTGACTGTTTGCCCTAGCTTACTATCTACTAAGTGACTGAAATCTACTACAAGTAATTCCTTGCCAATAAGTCTAGCCACCTGCTTTACACTTTCAGTTTTTCCAGTACCTGGAGATCCCACAAATAAAAATTTATTTATTCCAATATGATGATTGACAGCGTTTATTATTCCTTTTAAATCATTCATAATTGAAAGAGGCAATGGGAGAGGACCGATATCTAGTTTAGCAGGAGTCAAATACTCACTAGGATTTTCTATTTGTGGCATGAATCTATCACTATGAGACATTAATCCCATAATATATTGTGCTAATTGAGTATCACCATGTTTATTGAAGTTCCGAGCAATTGCTATGGATTGATTTCTAAATTCTGTCTCTCTGCCCTCATAATGATACTTTATTAAATCAAGAACATCCGATTTTTTCATGATTCATTCCTCCTTACACAAATAATACTATATTCTTGGGACAAAATCAATTATTTTGGGACAAAATAAAAAGAATAGCCTTGGAAGGATATTCTTGTAATGCAAAACTATATCAGATTTTCCCTGACACTCTTTCCTCCACCGAGCAGTTCCCACATGTTGGGACAAGGGATATCGTCCTTGTCATCACGTAAGATAGTCAAGACCTTATCCCCACAAATCTAGGCAATCTTGCAACCTTGGAAATCAGTAAGTTCTATTTCCATATTAGACTCCTTCGGTTAATTCCTTTTCCAGCTCGGCTAACCAGTTTTGATAATAGCTTTTCTCATCTCGTAACATCCGGCTACTATTCATTTTCTGTCTAGCAATCTTCATAGCCTTGCGAGTTTGAACTACATCTTTCTTTACCTTGAATTGATACCAAGCTTGAATGACCTGCATATCTGCTGTTTTTATAGATAAAAAGGATTTGACCCCTCGAATACTTGCATATTCTTCCGCTTTCTTATTATTTCCTTCCATCAGAGCAACTTGAAGAAGGTATATTTGAGAAATAGTTTTAGACATTGGATTATCTGTTTTCTCTAGCACAGACTGAAACTGTTGCTTTGCAAGCTCTATATTATCATCCAATATGAATACCAATCCCTGAAGAGTCTGAACACTTTCTGCAAGGCTCCCACTTGCATCCTCAGGAACAGGCATGGTAAAGTCTTTCAAATCATATTCTTGAGGAGCCAGCAAAGTTTGAGCAGAATGCCTCAACACCAAGTAAGCGTATTTGGTATTTTCAGGGTGTTGTAACAATTCCCAGATTTTCGCTCCATCGGTAATGTCGACTGGCAAAGCGTTGTTTAGGAAGAAAGACAAATTAAGAAAAATCCAAGTACCAGCAAAATACCAGCTTTTTGTCAAAAATCCAAACAATATCGCCAATAAAATCAAACCAAGATGAACCATCAAGCCTCCTGCAAGCATCAGGATGATTCTTTGATCACTTTCATCTTCTTTTAATCCAATATACTGAGCACCAACATTTTTCAGAACGGCTGTTCGACTCAGATGAAACTTGCCTGACTTTTTGGTCAAAAGAAAGTTTCCTAATCCAAAAGCCACCAGGCGATAGCCTGTCAGGTAACCACAAAAAGCATGACCCAGCTCATGAAGAATAAAGATTAAATACATGCTTAAAAGAGCGAAGGAATAACCAAAAGTGAATGCTAAAACTGCGGAATACCCCAACTCTGCAAATGCGATAGTGCCACAAGCAAAAGCTAGCATAATAAAGGCAAAAGCTAGCACATAAACCAAATACATCCCAAATTTTTTCATACCATCTTCTCCAAACTCCTAGTATCTCGGATAAGGATAAAATTCTCCCTCTTCCAATCCAACTTTTCCCTCTTCAAAGACTTCTTGGTTCCATTCCATGACAAATTCCTCTGCTTCTGGGTCTTCCAAAAAGTCCATAAGGGCATCTAGCCCAACCTCGGCAGTATCTTTAAGGAATAGTGCAAAATAGTTTAAAAATTCGCGAGAGAAACCTTTCTTTGGTAAGTAAGGAATAACCGTCAAATAGTCTTCCTCATTGACGGTTGACTTAGCAGGATTGTAAAAGAGTACCGCTTCCTCAAATAGGATATCGTCCGACGAAACCTCTCCGTCTTCATCCACCATCTCCACACCTGCAGCATTTTGCACTTCCAATAGAAAACTCACTTCAACCGCGTGGTTGCGCTTGTCCCAACTAATCTCAAAGTCAAAGGGAAAGTTCTTCTCCAACTCTTCCTCTAAAACATCTAAAAATCCATATGTTGCCATTTTGTCCTCTTTCTATGCGACTCTTAAATCGCCCCGATTGCTCGGAAATATGCTAAAATAGATACTACCATCTTACCACATATACATCAGAAAATCCACGCTAGAAAGGACTGCTATGCCAGACAATCTCGCGCTTCGCATGCGCCCTAAAACTATCGACCAGGTCATTGGTCAGGAACATCTGGTCGGGCCTGGAAAAATTATCCGCCGCATGGTGGAAGCCAACCGCCTGTCCTCCATGATTCTTTATGGACCTCCGGGAATCGGCAAGACCAGTATTGCCTCTGCCATCGCAGGGACGACCAAGTATGCCTTTCGAACTTTCAATGCGACAGTAGATAGTAAAAAAAGACTCCAAGAAATAGCTGAAGAGGCTAAATTCTCAGGTGGTCTTGTACTGCTACTAGACGAGATTCATCGTCTTGACAAGACTAAACAAGACTTCCTCTTGCCTCTCTTGGAAAGCGGACTGGTCATCATGATTGGGGCGACGACTGAAAATCCCTTCTTTTCTGTCACTCCAGCCATTCGTAGCCGTGTTCAGATTTTTGAGTTGGAACCCTTGTCTAACCAAGATGTCAAAGGAGCCATTCAAATAGCCCTGACTGTCCCTGAACGAGGTTTTGATTTCCCTGTTGAGTTAGATAATGATGCCCTTGATTTTATCGCAACATCTACCAACGGAGACCTCCGTTCTGCCTTTAACTCACTTGATTTGGCAGTTCTCTCCACCCCAGAAAATGATGACGGCATCCGTCATATCACGCTTGACATCATGGAAAATAGTCTTCAGAGAAGCTACATCACTATGGACAAGGATGGAGATGGACATTACGATGTTCTATCTGCCCTTCAAAAGTCTATTCGCGGTTCAGATGTCGATGCCAGTCTCCACTATGCTGCCCGCTTGATTGAGGCTGGGGATCTGCCTAGTCTCGCTCGTCGTTTGACTGTTATCGCTTATGAAGATATCGGTTTGGCCAATCCTGAAGCCCAGATTCACACCGTGACTGCTCTGGATGCTGCACAAAGGATTGGTTTCCCAGAAGCCCGCATTCTCATTGCCAATGTCGTCATTGATTTGGCCCTTTCTCCAAAATCCAACTCAGCCTATGTAGCTATGGATAAGGCACTTGCTGACCTCAAAACATCAGGGCACTTGCCTATTCCGCGACACCTGCGTGATGGGCACTACAGTGGAAGCAAGGAACTGGGGAATGCCCAAGACTATCTCTATCCACACAACTATCCTGGAAATTGGGTCAAGCAAGACTATCTACCAGAAAAAATTCGTAATCATCACTATTTCCAAGCAGAAGATACTGGTAAATATGAACGGGCTTTGGCTCAAAGAAAGGAAGCTATCGACCGTTTGCGAAAAATCTGAAATCCTTTTCAAAAAATTGCATTTTCCTCTTGATTTTTTTTGAAAAAGTGGTATCATATAAACATAGAAACGCTGTGGTGTACGACTTCACACTTAAGTGTTGACCGACTATTTTTTGTATTATTAGGGAAACAAAAGTCTTCTAACAGCATGTAGGCCGTCTCACACGGAAACAGCTTCAGTTAGAGCGAGTTGCCCACCTGCTTAATTGCGCGGGTTCAATACAAACCGTGAAGTTTCGGCACCAATACAGCTTTTTTCTTTGCCTCCTTAGCTCAGCTGGCAGAGCAGCGGACTCTTAATCCGTGGGTCACAGGTTCGATCCCTGTAGGGGGCATCTAAATCAACAGGAAAAAGCCTTGAGTTCCAAGGCTTTTTTGCTTGTCTATAACTAATTTGCCTCATCATTTGCCCCACTTTTAAATCTATCTTTTCTTTTTGAATCAAATTACATCTTAACAAATAGTGTAAAGCCAGTTACTTTTGCTTTGATGCCATACAATATTTTCATGTAGAGAAGACAAATTTTATCTTCTCTTTTTATTTTCAAAATAATAAAAACTGATTTTCTTTTCATAAATCAGACTGAAACTTCCAAATTTTCCATTTTGTTTATTGATATTTCCTCTAAAAAGGTGTATAATATTTTTATTATCAAACTATACTATACTATATAGGGGGTATTGAAATGAAATTTTCTAATCGTTTATCGCTATTCCTTGCAGGAGTTGTTTTTGTCCTTTTAGGACTTTTCCTATTTACAAACCCAGTAGCTAATCTTGTTGCTTACAGCTGGTGGATTGCATTTGGTTTACTGGTTTCTTCTATAGCAGCTATTTTAGGCTATTTCTCTGTACCAAAAGAGCTTCGCTCACCAGCTCATCTTTTCCAAGGGATTGTTAATCTTCTCTTAGCTCTTTACCTCGTTGCCTATGGCTTTGTGACGCTGCCAGTTGTCATTCCAACTATTTTAGGAATTTGGTTAATTGTAGAAGCCATTATAGTTTTCTTTAAAGGCAATCGTCTGGGATTGATTTTCCCTATTATTGGCAACCATATCATGTGGATAGCGTTGCTTGCATTTTTACTAGGTCTAGTGATTTTGTTCAATCCAGTAGCTACAAGTGTCTTTGTCGTTTATGTCGTTGCCTTTGCATTTTTAATTGTTGGTTTCACCTATATCCTTGATGCCTTTCGTAAATAATCTAGCTGCCATTTTGGGCATATTAAAATAGCTGGGAAGTTACATTCTCAGCTTTTTCTGTTGCCTCCTTAGCTCAGTTGGTAGAGCAGTAGACTCTTAAGCTATGGGGCGCAGGTTCGAGCCCTGCAGGGGGCACATCTAAATCAACAGAAATAAGCCTTGAAACCAAGGCTTTTTTTAACGTCTAATAGCTTTTTGTAGAAAAGTATTTAAAAATAAAAGAGAAGAGAATCTCTCACTCTCTTCTCAGTATATCTTATTAAATTTAGTTTTTCTTAATCTAGCTGATTTTCCTTTGCAACGACAAATTCCTTAACCAATCGATAGATAACAGCAAATATCGGTGTAAAGAATATCATCCCAAGTAAGCCAAAGAGATTGCCTCCAATACTAGCAGCCGCAAGCGTGAAAATAGCTGGCAAACCAATAGATTGACCTACAACTCTAGGATAAATAAGGTTTCCTTCAATCAGCTGTATAACTTGATATAGAAGAAGAGAAAGTAAGGCTTGAGTAGGACTCACTGTGAAGATAAAAATCGCTCCCACAACACAAGCAATCATAGGCCCTACATAAGGAATGAACGATAGCACTCCTGCAAATATACCTGTCATTACCCCATAAGGTAGTCCAAACAGGCTGTAGACAACCGCTATCATAACTCCTATGATGACTGCTTCAATCAGCTGACTCATCAAAAATTGGTCATAAGTCTCTAGTGCTACTTGTCCAATGTAAGTTAACTTTGTCACCACTTTCTCTGGAAATATAACTTTTAGAAGTCTACTCGTCATCGCTGCCAGATGTTCCTTACTGGATAAAAATAAAAAGGTAAAGACTATAATCAAAAAGGCATTCATCAAACTTGAAAAAATATTGCCGATATTACTAGTCAGACCTGATAAAAAACCTATCAAAGCTTGGCTAATAGAACTAGATTGTCCCTGTATGCCTGATACGATAGTTGACAACATGTCTTTGGTTACAAATTCCGAGCTGTCTAGCAATTTCCCAAGTTGAGTAAGGACTGTTGAAAGGACTGTTCCCAGCTGACTAATAGTCTGGGCTAGGGTTGGCAGCACCAAAACCAAAAGAGCAATCACGATTAAGATAAGAGCTAGGAAAACAAGTACCATGGCAATCGGACGACGCAACTCTGCCTTTACCTTCAATTTAACTAAGTACTGTTCAATTTTTTTCATAGGAACATTAAGCACAAAAGCAATAACAGCACCATAAATCAAGGTTGATATTACATCAAAGAGAGAGATTGCTCCTGATATAAAGCTCGATGCATTCAGAATTACAAGAGCAACCAGCCCTATAAAAAGTATTAACGGGGTGTATTTTTTTACTAAGTTCATAAATTCTCCTTAATAAACATGTTTAGATACGACTATACTATTTGGTTTTTCAAACTCTCGATTAAGGTAGGCTTGGTAAGTTCCTGGAGCGATAAATCCTTTGGGTGAGAGGATATCGGTGCCAGCCTGACCGACTATGGTATCAGCCAAGAGCACACAGTTTGTAGATAAGACAAAGTAGGATTTAAACTTAGATTTGATAAATTTATAAAGTTCCCCATCTGTCTCATGTCTGATTTTATAAGCGTAGGTGTAGTCTTCCTTACCATCACCTGTCATGATTTTATCTGCACTTGGCTCCCATGGAATCGTCAGTTGTTTCAATTCAGCCAACTTTTTCTGAACTGCTTTTTCCATTTCAGGCGTCAAATCTATCCCATAACCAAAAAGCGTTTTTTGACTCTCACGTTTACATAGGTCAATGTACTTGTCACGATCACAGAAATATAAGACACCATCTCCTACCATGCCAAATAAGGTCTCAGAAGACGGATCATAGTTGCCATAAGAAATAACACGGCCTTGATAGCAGATATCCACATGACCAATTGCCGAAAACAGAGAGGTCTCAGCTGTATGAACAAAAATTTCAAGCTCCGCTGTCTTACCAGACTTCACCATTCCAAGATGGATATCCTCTCTCTCATCAGCATTTTCCTGCATGAATTTGTTGATTTTTGCTAAAGTTCTTGCAGGGATGAGAGCGGCTAGGACAATAGGTAAGCTCATTCTTACACGACGTTTGAGATGGTTTTTCCCAATTTCCTCCTCAAACAAGAAACCATCACGGATATTGGACAGACCATAAAGGAAAAAATAAGCCCCTAATACAAAGAGTTGAAAGACAGAATTTCCTGTAGAGGACAAAAGACTAGTCCCACCAAGAAAAACTAGTACGAGTCCATCTAGTAAGAGACGAAAACGAGGTCGAATTTTGTTTTTGCGGTAGAGAACATAGGTGACAAGGTTAATACTAGCATGAAAAATCTGATAAACTCCAATCACAAGAGCCAAAATATAAATCGGCACATCCGTCGCAAGATTGGAGCCAAGCAAATATCCCAGCACTAACAATTTAACCAGTGCAACTCCCAAGGTGTCCGTTGACTGACTTTTTTTGAAAATACGTAATACTAAATCTAAGACCGTTGCTATCCAAGCTAAAAACAGAACCAGTCGAATAACCTTTACTGGCAACCAAGTCCCCGTGACCATCAAGATGAGACCTAGCAGAACAAACAAGAACCCCTGAGCAAGTAATTTCTTACCTGTCAGACCTAAAGATAGAATTTTCGCCATATAAAAACCTTTCAACAATAAAAATTAAACACTCCGATTAAACTGACTAGTAAATAGCCAACACTACAAACAGCCTGTGCCAGCAACATATGGTGACTAGAAATGACTGTAGTAATGTCACCATCTTGTCTTATGCACTTCTAAAATTTGTTATATTGATTAGAAACCAGAGCTTATAAAAACTAGCTAAACTCGAGAGATAGACACAATTGCGACGAAAAAATGTATAACCAATTCAACTTGTTAAGGTAAGAAAGCATTATTTCCAATCTATTAATTATTCATCTATTACCTATTATGACACAATATTCCCTATAGTTCAACTTTTTACTTGTTTTTATATTACACGGACTAAAAAGTTTTCAACAGTTGATTGCATTTGTTTTAATAAGTTTTAACCTTTCTTGGTTAGATAAAAAAAGAACCATACAGTTTAGAATCTGTATGGTTTTTGCCCCACTTTTGTCCCATTTTTAAATCATGACATTGAAAATACCTAAAATCACTTATATTTCAATATTTTTAATTGCTCTCAATATGAAAGTCCTTTCCAAATCCCTGTAGGGGGCATCTAAATACAACAGGAAAAAGCCTTGATTTACTAGGCTTTTTTGTGTAGTCTTAGCACTAAAAACGATAGAAAAAGCGGCCCTTCTGTACTGACCCCAAAAGTTGGACAGAAAAAACCTAACTTTTGTGGCGCAGTTCATTAGCGCCACATAAAGTTATTTAAGCATCTCCTTTTCTCTCATTACCATTTTCTGTTATAATAAATTGTACTTCTAAAATAGAAAGGTCTTAAGATGACAACTCTTATTAAACATAAACGTGTAGAATTTTCAGAACTTTTTTATGACTTAGTTTTTGTTTTTGCAATTTCAAAAGTAACTACTTTAATCGACCATCTTCATAACGGTATTTTGACTTGGAATTCTTTCCTTGATTTTTTCATTGCTATTTTGGTTCTCATCGATTCCTGGATGATTCAAACCGATTATACCAATCGCTATGGAAAGAACTCTTTATTTAACATGGTAATCATGTTTATCAAAATGGGACTTTTACTCTTTATAGCCAATATGATTGGACCTGATTGGCAACAATATTTTCATTATCTCTGTTGGGCTATTGGTACATTAACCCTTACCTTATTTTTTCAATATTTGGTTGAATTTTTTAGAAAATCAACCGATGATGTTGAACGGGAAAGTATCAAAGGTTTTCTATGGATAACAGGTCTAGGAAGTTTAGGAGTCTATCTAGCAGCTCTTCTTCCTATTTACGTTAGAGTCTATATCTTCTTTGCTAGTATTCTGTTTATCTTTATTATGCCAAGTATCTTGCTTAATAAAGATAAGCATTACCAGGTAAATCTCCCCCATTTAATCGAGCGCATCTCCCTTCTTGTCATTATTACGTTTGGAGAGATGATTACGAATCTAGCTAACTTCTTTACAATCGAGAATTTCTCGATTTATTCGGTTCTTTATCTCATTATTATGATTTCTCTGTTCTTGTTTTATTTTGGTCAATTCGACCATGCTATTGATGAAAAATCTAATCAAAAGGGACTATTTCTAATTTACAGTCACTATCCTATTTTCATTGGACTTATGATGATGACTGTATCGATGAGTTTTCTTCAGAATCCTGAAGCTAATCGTCTCTTTGCAACCAGCTTCTCTTATATCGGATTTGGCCTCTTTCAAGCTGCTGTCCTAGTAAATGGGCCCTATAACAAACACTATCTTCGCTATTCGAAAAGTTACTACTGTGTCCAAGCGACACTCTATCTGGCTGCCTTTATTCTCTCTTTAATCTTTGCTTCTAATCCTATAATAGTAGTGAGTATAACAACCATTTTAGCTCTAGCTATAGCCATTCATTTTATTTATTTTTATATGACACAGAATAAAAAATATTCCAAATCTAACTGGGAGTTATTTTAATGAGTTTATAACATTAAAAAGCTTTGGGAACCAAGGCTTTTTTTCATTAATTTGTTTTTCCATTTTATCCTCCGATTTGAACTCGCACTGACATTTATTTATAACAAAACTATATATCTAGAATAGCATAATCATTAGGTATTATAGGTTTTCAAACCAAATACGAGTCATTCGTTTTTGCCCCACTTTTGCCCCATTTTTAAATCCTGACATTGAAAACACCTAAAAGTATTTCCCTAAAATCAGCTATATTTCAACATTTTTGTTTATTTTCAATATGAAAAGTTCTTACAAATCCATGTAGGGGGCATCTAAATACAACAGGAAAAGCCTTGGAATCAAGGCTTTTTTGTATATCTCTTCTACTTTTGGTCAACAATGGATAAGTTAAGCAATATTTTTGTTCGCTTTCTTTATATTTGTAATTAAACGCCTATCTCCCCTTTTTCATGATGTATTTTCGTACAGGTGCTTCAACCATTTGAACGATTTCAAATCCTTCTTTTTGATAAAGGTGCTGGGCTGCTTGATTTGCTTCGAGGACATTTAAAGAAATACTACCTATGTCTCCATTTTCAAAGACCAAACTAACAAATTTCCTTAAAGCCTGCCTACCTAAGCCTTGTCCCTGTTTCTGGGGATTGATAAAAAAGCGTCCAATATGAAGATTGCTGTCTTCTTGCCTGATTTTCTGGATAACCCCCACAAACTCTTGTCCTTCAAAGATTGAAAAGATTCCTTCCAACTCTTGCAAGACTTGAAGGGTCAGTGGAAAAGGAATCTTTGGTCCCATCCATTGTTCCTGAAAATCTTTCCCCAGGGAGTTGGACCATTGGCATACGAGCTGAGCATTTTCTGTGCTCACATTTTCTTCAAAACGAATTATCATCTTTGCCTCACCATCTTATCTATGTTTCTCCATTATACTACTTCTCCCATTTTTTACGAATAGATAAGTATGATTGATTTTTATTTTTTTCTTGTCGGGAGCATTCTCGCTTCTTTTCTTGGTTTGGTCATTGACCGTTTTCCAGAGCAATCCATTATCCAACCTGCTAGTCACTGCGATTCCTGTCAGACTCGCTTGCGTCCCTTAGATTTGATTCCGATTCTCTCACAGGTCTTCAATCGCTTTCGCTGTCGCTACTGCAAGGCTACATATCCTGTCTGGTATGCCCTTTTTGAATTGGGCTTAGGACTCCTCTTTCTGGCTTGGTCTTGGGAATTGCTTTCCTTGGGGCAAGTCGTCCTAATCACCGCTGGTTTGACCTTGGGCATCTACGACTTTCGCCATCAGGAATATCCCTTACTAGTCTGGATGACTTTCCACCTAATCCTAATGGCCGGATCTGGCTGGAATCTGGTCATGGTCTTCTTCCTTGTCCTTGGAATTGTGGCTCATTTTATCAATATTCGCATGGGCGCAGGGGATTTCCTCTTTTTAGCTTCTTGCGCTCTCGTCTTTAGTGTAACGGAGTTACTGATCTTGATTCAGTCTGCTTCTGCGATGGGAATTCTAGCCTTTCTCCTACAAAAGAAAAAGGAAAGACTTCCTTTTGTGCCTTTCCTCTTACTTGCTACTTGTGTGATTATTTTTGGTAAGCTACTGCTTGTCTGATAAAGTCCTGAATCGGCTCTCCTTGGTGGAGAGCTTTTACGATTTTTGAACCGACGATAACGCCATCTGATACCGCATTGAAGCGTTCTACATCGGCTTGACTAGATACGCCAAAACCTGTCAAGACTGGGATATCGGCTACTTGATGCAGTTGTGCCAAGTGCTTGTCCAAGTCTGCACGGTAATTGCCTGATTTCCCTGTCACCCCATTGATGGCAACCGCATAGACGAATCCTTCTGCTCCTTCAATCAACTCTTTTTGACGCTCAAGTCCTGTTGTCAAACTAACTAGGGGAATCAAAGCGATGTCTGTATCTGCCAAATAAGGCTCCACAAAATTGGCATGCTCATGAGGAAGGTCTGGAATGATCAAGCCCTTAACCGCTGTATCTGCCAAATCTTTGACAAAGTTCTCCACACCGTACTGAAAGAGGGGGTTGAAGTAGGTCATGATGACAAGTGAAACCTCTGTTTCAATGGTTTTCAAGGTTTCAACCAAAGCCTGGGTAGAGGTCCCGTGGGCTAAACTGCGCAAGCCAGCTTCTTCGATAACAGGTCCATCTGCAACAGGGTCTGAAAAGGGAATACCAACTTCAATAGCCGAAACACCCAAATCTTCTAAAAAGTGAATTGTTTCTCCGAGTCCATCCAAACCTTTCTCATGGTCTCCAGCCATGATATAGGGAACGAAAATTCCTTTTCCAGCTGCTTTTATAGCGTTTAATTTTTCTGTTAGTGTCTTAGGCATAAGTTTCTCCCTTCTTTACTGCATCTGCTTCCAAGCGGTCTTTGACTTGAACCACATCCTTGTCCCCACGACCTGATAGACAGACAATCATAGACTTTTCTGGTCCAAGTTCTTTGGCCAATTTCACTGCAAAGGCGATCGCATGGCTAGATTCCAAGGCTGGGATAATCCCTTCCACACGAGACAAGAGTTGGAATCCTTCCAAGGCCTCTTCGTCTGTCACAGGAACATAGCTGGCACGTTTGATATCGTGGTAGTGAGAATGCTCTGGACCGATACCAGGATAGTCCAAACCTGCTGAGATCGAGAAGGCTTCAAGAATTTGACCATGGGCATCTTGGAGCACATCCATGAGGGAACCGTGAAGGACACCCGGACGACCCTTGGTCAAGGTAGCTGCGTGATGCTCTGTATCCACACCAAGTCCTGCTGCTTCAGCTCCATACATAGCTACTGATTCATCTTCTACAAATGGATGGAAGAGACCGATGGCATTAGAACCACCACCAACACAGGCTACTAAGGCATCTGGTAGATTTTTACCTGTCAAGTCACGGTACTGTTGTTTAGCTTCTCGACCAATAACACTTTGGAAGTCACGAACGATTTCTGGGAATGGATGAGGCCCCAAGGCAGAACCAAGGATATAATGGGTATCATCGATATTTGCTACCCATGAACGAAGGGCTGCATTGACCGCATCCTTGAGCACGCGCGAACCGTCTGTCACTGCCTCAACCTTGGCTCCCAAAAGCTCCATACGGAACACATTGAGGGCTTGGCGTTTGACATCTTCCTCACCCATGTAGATAGTACATTCCATGTTAAAGAGGGCTGCAGCAGTTGCAGTTGCCACACCGTGCTGACCAGCACCTGTTTCAGCGATAATTTTCTTTTTACCCATGCGTTTAGCCAGAAGAACTTGTCCCAAGGCATTGTTAATCTTGTGGGCCCCTGTATGGTTAAGGTCTTCCCGTTTGAGATAAATCTTGGCTCCGCCGATATGCTGAGTCAAGTTTTTTGCGTAGTAAAGAGGAGTTTCACGCCCCACATACTGGCGTAAGAGCTGGTTTAATTCCTCTTGGAAACTTGGGTCTGCCTGACTTTCACGATAAGCCTTTTCCAACTCCAAAACTGCTGTCATCAATGTTTCTGGGACAAAACGTCCGCCGAATTTTCCGTAAAATCCATCTTTATTTGGTTCTTGATATGCCATTCTTTACCCTCTCTATAAATCTTCTAATCTTTTCATGATCTTTTTGTCCGTCTGTCTCCACTCCGCTTGATACATCGACTGCATAGGGAGTAAAGTGTTGAATTGCTTTTACGACATTGTCTTCATTAAGCCCACCTGCGATAAAGAAAGGCTGAGTCAGTCCAATCGTATCCAGTTGAGCCCAGTCAAAGGTCTGGCCACTCCCAGCCACAGGGGCATCAAAGAGTAGATAGTCTGCCTGAGAATTGGGCACATGACCCTCTCTATTCACCTGCACAGCCTGAATACTGGCACAAGGTAAATTCTCAAACAAATCATCTGCCACCTGACCGTGAACTTGAACCAAGTCCAAGCCAACGTTGTCAATCGTTTCTAGCAGTTCTGCCCGACTTGGTGAAACAAACACACCAACCTTTTTGACATCTGCAGGAATAAGCTTTGCCAGCTCGGCAGCCTGATCCAAAGTCACCTGTCTTTTACTAGGTGCAAAGACAAAACCGATGTAGTCGACTCCTGCTGATACGGCTGTTTCCACCGCTTCTTTGGTCGATAATCCGCAAATTTTAACCTTTGTCAATCTGCAACTCCTTGATTCTCTGGGCCGCATCTTCTGCCTGCATAAGAGCTGTCCCAACTAAAATTCCATTAAAGTATGGTGCTACTCGTTCCGCATCCTGCCCTGTGAAAATAGCAGATTCAGAAATGTACAAGCAATCATCTTTGAAATGTTTAGCCAAATCTACACTGGTTTGCAAGTCAACTTCAAAGGTAGTCAAATTGCGGTTATTAACACCAATAATCTCCGCACCAAGTCTGTGAGCCACTTCTAGTTCAGCTAGATTGTGGGTCTCCACCAAGACTTCCAGACCAAGCTCTGTCGCATAGTCATAAAGTTCCTTGAGGCGTTCTTCGGACAAGGCTGCCACAATGAGCAAGATGACTGTCGCACCTGCATTGCGAGCTCGGATGATTTGTTTTTCATCGATAATAAAGTCCTTGTTAAGCGTTGGAATCTGTACCTGACTGGAAATCTCCCGTAGATAATCCAAATGTCCTTTAAAGAAAACTTCATCTGTCAGAACAGAAATCATCACTGCTCCGTTCGCTTCATAAGTCTGGGCCTGTTGCACAATATCCACATCGAGATTGATATCTCCCAGACTAGGGCTAGCTTTCTTGACTTCAGCGATTACCTGTAGACGGTCTTGGTGTTGTTTTAGATAGTCAGCCAAGCGATAGGTCTGGCGCAGGGGCTGGATTTCCTCCAGCTCCATCTGCTCAACCTCACGCGCCTTCTGCTCCAAAATTCGTGCTAAAAATTCCTGACTCATTTTTGGTACTCCTGCAACAATCTGAGTTTTTCAAGGGCCTTGCCACTAGCAATGACTTGACGGGCCAAGGCAACTCCTTCCTTGATGCTAGCTGCCTTACCATTAGCATAGAAACCAAGACCTGCATTCAGAACTGTCGTTTCCAAGAATGGACTTGGTTCGTTCTTGAGAACACTAAGCAAAATTTCTGCATTTTCCTGAGCATTGCCTCCACGGATATCTTCGATAGCGTAGCGCTCCATCCCTAGATCTTCTGGAGTAAAGCTTGATAAGGTGATTTCGCCATTTTCAAGAAGTGCAATCTTGGTTGTTCCATTCAAACCAGCTTCATCCAACCCTTCTGGTCCAGCAACTACGATGGCACGTTTACGGCCCATATTTTTCAAAACCTGAGCTGTACTTTCTAGTAGTTCTGGACGACTAATTCCAAGAAGCTGTGTTTCCAAAGCCATTGGGTGAATCAGGGGACCAGTCAAGTTCATAATCGTTGGAATTCCCAACTCCAAACGAGCTGGCATGATGTATTTCATAGCTGGGTGCATATTTTTAGCAAAGAGAAAGACGATGCCAGTTTTATCAAAGACCTTACCTAGTTCAGCTGGTTTGAGGTCTAGGTTGATGCCCAAGGCTTCGAGGACATCTGCAGAACCAGATTTAGAAGAAATCGAGCGGTTACCGTGTTTTGCCATATGAACACCGCCACCAGCCAAGACAAAGGCTGCAGTTGTGGAAATATTAAAACTGAAAGACTTGTCTCCACCTGTACCACAGTTGTCCATGGCATCATGAATTTCAGTTGGAATGTGTTGAGCATGTCCTCTCATGACTTGGGCAATGGCTGTGCGCTCTTCAGGTGTTTCCCCCTTCATCTTAAGAGCCAAGAGGAGAGAAGCAATCTGCGCCTCCGTTACACGCCCAGTTACGATACGCTCAATGACATCCGTCATTTCCACACCTGATAAATTTTCAAATTTTGCTAGTTTTTCAATAATCTCTTTCATCCTAGTTTCCTCACTTTACAACATTCTCGATAAAATTCCGAATAGAAGACAAGCCGTCAGGCGTTCCGATACTTTCTGGATGGTACTGGAAGCCATAAATTGGAAGGGTTTTGTGTTGAATTCCCATAATAGCTTGGTCATCAGTCGAACGAGCTGTCACTTCAAACTCTTCTGGCATTTCTTCAATCAAAATACTGTGGTAACGCATGACCGCACGGCCATCCTCGATGCCTTGATACAAAACAGATGGTGCTTCAAAGCTGATATTGCTCTGTTTCCCATGCATGACCTTTGGAGCCAAGCCTAGCTTACCACCAAAGACTTCTGCGATGGCTTGGTGACCTAAACAAATCCCTAGAATTGGCTTCTTGCCTGCAAAGTCACGAATCATATCTTCCATCTTTCCAGCATCAACAGGCCAACCAGGACCCGGAGAAAAGACCAGACCATCTGCTTTTTCAGCTTCTTCATACAGCTTGGGATCATCATTTCTCAAGACCTGCACTTCTGCAAAATTCCCAATGTATTGCGCCAAGTTATAGGTAAAAGAATCATAGTTGTCAATCAATAAAATCATGGTCTTAGTTCTCCAATTCTAGTCATAGATTTAGCCTTATTAATGGTTTCTTGGTATTCGTTTTGGGCAATAGAGTCGTAGACAATCCCTGCCCCAGCCTGCACATAGGCTGTTTGATTTTTGAGAATCATGGTTCGAATGGCAATAGCGAAATCCATATCTCCCGTTGCAGACAAGTAGCCGATTGCTCCTGCGTATACGCCTCGTTTTTCCGTTTCCAGTTCATAGATGCGTCTCATAGCCCGAATCTTTGGTGCTCCTGACACTGTTCCAGCTGGAAGTGTTGCTTTCAAAGCATCCATGGCAGTGAGTTCTGGAAGCAAACGCCCCTTGACCACGCTGGTCAAATGCATGACATAACGGAAAAGCTCCACTTCCATATACTTAGTGACTTGGACACTGGCCGTTTCAGAGATGCGACCAATATCGTTACGTCCCAAGTCTACTAACATCCGATGCTCTGCTGTTTCCTTCTCATCCGAAAGCAGGTCTGTCGCCAAAGCCTTGTCTTCTTCATCCGTAGCTCCTCTTGGTCGTGTCCCTGCGATCGGATTGGTTGTCACGATGCCATTTTTGACAGAAACCAAACTTTCTGGACTGGCACCGATGATTTGATAATCCCCAAAATCATAGAAATAGAGGTAATTGGATGGATTGGTCACGCGGAGATTTCTGTAGAAGTCAAATGGATTTCCAGTAACTTCTGCTGAGAAACGCTGACTGAGTACACATTGGAACATATCCCCGTTACGAATCAAGTCACGAGCTATTTCCACCATTTCCTCAAACTTCTGAGGAGCGATATGCGGTTTGAAGTCTAACGGAGATAGATCCAAGTCTTCAAATTCATTTGGAGCAGGGATGCGTAATTCTTCAAGCACTTGGTTCAAGGCTTCTTCCAAGTCTTCTTGACTGCGCTCACTATAAAGTGCATCCTCGATGACATGGATTTTTTCCTTCTTGTGGTCAAAGACCATATAGCTCTCATAGACATAGAAATGCATGTCTGGTGTCCCAATTGTATCCTCAGGGATTTGACCAATTTCTTCATAAAGAGAAATCATATCGTAACCCACAAAACCAATGGCTCCTCCACCAAAAGGTAGGTCTGAATGGTGTTGGCTCTTATGAGTCACTTCATAAAGGAAATCCAAGGGATCACGATCAATCACTTGCCCATTTTGATAGAGAACTCCATTTTCAAACTTAATCTCAAAAACTGGATTATAGGCTAAGATCGAAAAACGAGCTGTTTCCTTGTCTCTCGGAATACTCTCTAAGATAACCTTGTGTTGCCCCTTTAGGCGCATATAAGCCAAGATTGGTGATAAGACATCTCCATGAATGATTCGTTCCATTGTAATTTCCCTTTCAGTTCTGCTTCTAGTTCGTGGCGACTGTATGAAAAATCCCCACGCAAAATAACTTGCGTGAGGACGAAATTCGCGGTGCCACCTCAATTATAGGATTTCTCCTATCTCTCATTCCTGTCTCAGAAACCTCCTGTAACAGGCTGTGCGATAAAGGGCACTCCCTTGAGAATTATGTTTTTTTCTCTTGTTCCAAATGGACCCAACCTTACAGCTTTCTCTACTTGTTTCCAGCAACCACAAGCTCTCTGTGAGAGAAAGGACTGTAATTTTTCCATCTATTATTTCTTAGCTTCTAGGTAGTCTGCAATCGCAGCTACGTCCTTGTCTCCACGACCAGAGACATTGATAATGATAATGTCGTCTTTACTTAGTTTCGGTGCACGTTTAACTGCTTCTGCGATAGCGTGCGAACTTTCAATCGCTGGGATAATTCCTTCAGTCTTGCTGAGGAGGAGCAAGGCTTGAACCGCTTCTTCGTCTGTCGCTGCAACATATTCCACGCGACCTGAATCTTTGAAGTAGGCGTGTTCTGGGCCAACCCCTGGATAGTCCAATCCAGCTGAGATAGAGTAAACTGGAGCCAGCTCTCCATCTTCCTTAAAGACTGCATAGGTCTTCATGCCGTCGACAATTCCGATACTACCTTTTGTCATAGTAGCTGCGTGCTTGTCTGTGTCAAGTCCATGACCAGCAGCTTCGACCCCAACCAATTTGACTTCTTCATCAGCCACATACTGAGAAAAAGCACCGATGGCATTGGAACCACCACCTACACAAGCAATAACGTAGTCTGGTAAACGGCCTTCTTTTTCTAAGATTTGACGGCGAGATTCTTCACTGATGATCTTTTGGAACTCATGAACAATGGTTGGATATGGGTGAGGTCCCACAGCAGATCCCAGAACATAGAAGGCTTCCAAATCATTCATCCATGCTCCAAAGGCTGCATCAACCGCATCCTTAAGAGTTCGTGTCCCTGTTTCAACTGCATGAACAGTTGCTCCCATCATCTCCATACGGAAAACATTGAGACGTTGACGTTCCACATCCTCTGCTCCCATGTAGACATCACAGGCCATACCAAACTTGGCTGCAGCCGCTGCTGTCGCAACACCGTGCTGACCAGCTCCTGTTTCTGCGATTACTCGTTTTTTGCCCATGCGTTTAGCCAAAAGAATTTGTCCTAAAACGTTGTTGAGCTTGTGAGAACCAAGGTGGTTAAGGTCTTCACGTTTGAGATAAATTTTAGCTCCACCTAAGTGATCTGTCAAACTCTCTGCAAAATAGAGCGGTGTTTCGCGACCTGAATAGTCCTTTAAGTAGTGGCGAAATTCTGCCAAAAATTCTGGATCATCCTTGTACTTGTCAAATGTCACTTCCAACTCATCCAACAAAGCCTGAATCGGCTCCGGTACGAAACTACCACCAAATTGTCCAAAATAACCTTTGGTTGTCATAAAATTTTTCCTCTTTCTGTATTGATTTCAAGATATGAAAAAGCCCACACACAGAAAATTACTCTGCGTGAGGGCGTTGGTAACGCGGTGCCACCTCAATTATAAAGGGACTATCCCCTTTACATCTCTTCCTTGTCTAACAACAAGTTGCACTGTAAGGTGTGCGCACCGAATTTTCATTGTTTCAAATTCATTTTTAAAATCAGCCCACTTTCACTACTTCCAACCACCTGTTCACAATCACCACAGGCTCCCTGAAGATCAAAAATAGTTACTTTTCTGATTTATTGAACTTATTTTAATACTTTGTTTTTTCTTTGTCAAGACTTTTTTACAATTTTTTTGATGAAGCTAGTACTTTTTCAGAAACTGTTTTGAAAGTCTCAATGATATAGTCCACTTCTTCATCGCTTAATTTAGTGTGAAGAGGGAGCGTAATTTCATTTTCAAAGAAGGCATAAGCCTTAGGATAGTTCGCCATATCAAAACCAAGATTCTTATAGGCTGTCAAAAGCGGAAGCGGTTTGTAGTGGACATTGCTTGCAATTCCTGCTTTAGCTAATTCTTGGATAATAAGATTGCGTTCTTCTAAACTCGCTCCTTCTACATGGGTGATGTAGAGGTGGCGTGAAGATTCGACAGTTTCAGTCTTGTGTGCCAATGGATGGATACGAGAACCTGCAAAACCACGATCATAGCGGTTCACGATCTCCTTACGACGTTCTAGCAAACTTGGGTAACGGTCCAATTGTACCAAACCAAGTGACGCCATGATATCGGTCATATTACACTTGTAGGCTGGTGTGACGATATCATATTCCCATGAGCCCAGTTGCATCTTAGCAAGGGCATCCTTAGTTTGCCCGTGAAGGGAAAGAATTTGGAATTCCTTGTACATTTCTTCGTCATCAATCGCTGGATTGGCTTTCCAAGTGGCACTTCCTCCCTCAGCAGTTGTAAAGTTCTTAACTGCATGGAATGAGAAGGAAGTAAAGTCCGCGATAGAACCAGCTGGTTGCCCTTTATAAGTAGACCCCAAAGCGTGGGCACTATCAGAAACAATCACAATACGGTTAAAGACCTTTTGCCACTTGCTTGAAGCAGTAAAGAGATCACGTTTCTTCTCCACAACTTGGAACAAACGGTCATAGTCGCAAACAATCCCCGCAAGCTCTACTGGAATAATCACCTTAGTCTTTTCAGTGATAGCTTGCTCCAGTAAGTTATAGTCCATCTCAAAAGTATCTGCTTGGATATCCACCATGACAGGAGTTGCTCCTACGTGCGTGATAACACTACATGAAGCTGTATAGGTCATGGCTGGAACGATGACTTCATCTCCAGGTCCCACTTCCAAAACGCGCAAAATCAACTCAAGAGCAGCAGTTGCAGAGTTAAGACAGACAGTCTTAGGCGTCTGTGTGTATTGAGACAAGCGACGCTCCAATTCTTTGGTCTTAGGACCAGTTGTAATCCAACCAGAACGAAGGGTATCCGCTACTTCAGCAATTTCAGCTTCGGTGATATCGGGTGGTGAAAATGGAATATTGTAATTTGGCATTGATTTGCTCCTTTTATCTGTACTCATTTTCTCATGACTACTTTATTTTAGCACTTCAAACACGGTTTGAAACATGATTTTGATGTCTCCAAGGAAACTAAATTCTCGGAGATAGGCGAGGTTATAGCGCATCTTTTCAGGAAGGACATATTCGACATAAGCCCGGTCAACTGACAGACCTTTCTCCACCATTTGACTGATGATAGTATCCTCATCCTTGTAGTGAATGCTGGCCGGAGAGGTAATCCCTGCTGGTAAGAGCAAGGTCGCCATCATTTCAGGGCTATACTGCTCTGTGTAACGAGGCACTTCAGGACGCGTCCCTACAAATGACATCTCACCTTTAAGGACATTGACCAGCTGAGGCAGTTCGTCCAAACGCACACGGCGGATGAAATTTCCAACCTTGGTAATGCGACTATCGTTAGCAGAAGTCACCAGACTCCCTTTTTTATCCGCATCCGTCACCATGGTACGGAACTTCCAAATCTTGAAAGGTCGATTGTACTGGGTCACGCGCTCTTGCTTGTAAATCACTGGCCCCTTGCTATCCAACTTGATCCAAATGCTCAAGATTAGAAAGATAGGAGAGGTCAGAACCAGTACGACCAAGGCCAGAACCCAGTCCAAACAACGCTTAAAAATCAGCGAACCCTTCCTTTTAGAGACAAGCTGGTAGTAAGACTCAACCTCGCTTGATTTCATTTCCACGGGCAAGTCTTCCCATTTCAGCATGCTGTTTCTCCTTTGTTTTTATTATACTATTTGTCAACATTTTTCATTATACCACAAAATGGAAAAGGCGGTGAAAGAAATCTGTAATTTGAATGATTTCCTTCTTATGCTCAATGAAAATCAAAGAGCTAGCCGCAGGCTGATCAATGTACAGCTTTGAGATTGCAGATAAAGCTGACATGACTTGAATAAATTTTCAAAGAATATTAAGACATGGCCCCTGCCTGCAAGCTATACATCTTGTGGTAGGTTCCACCCAGAGCCAAGAGTTCCTCATGAGTTCCACTCTCGATAATGCGCCCCTTATCCAAAACATAGATACAGTTGGCATCTTGGATGGTAGAAAGACGATGGGCGATGGCAATGGTTGTTCGTCCCTGTCTCATCTTAGCCAGAGAAGCTTGAACCAAACTTTCTGTTTCAGAGTCAATATTGGCTGTCGCTTCATCCAAAATCAGGATTTTAGGCTGACTGGCGACTGTTCTAGCAAAGGCAAGAAGCTGACGCTGACCAGTAGAGAAGCTCGAACCACGCTCAGACACAGGTGCATCATATCCCTGAGGAAGTTCTTGAATAAAGGAATCTGCATCCACGAAGGCTGCCGCAGCCTGGACCTGCTCATCACTAATGTCTTGGTACATGGCGATATTGGACTTAATGGTCCCGTGATAGAGGAAGGGATCCTGCAAGACCAAACCGATGTTTTTTCTCAGCTCTTCCTGACTATAGTCTCTAATATCCACCCCATCCAAGAGAACTCGCCCTGACTGGAATTCATAAAAGCTCATGAGGACATTTATAATCGAAGATTTCCCCGAACCTGTATGACCTACAAAGGCAATGGTTTCACCCTTGTTAACAGAGAAAGAAATATCATCCAGAATCTGATGTTTACCGTCATATGAGAAACATACATGTTCAAAACGGATATTGCCCTCTTGGACTTTAGACTGCCCATCTTTTTGATGAGGCTCATAGGTCTTCTCGTCAATCAAGGCAAAAACACGGCCTGCAGACACCATGGAAGTTTGAAGGGTTGAAAAGTTTTGCGTCACCTCGATTAAGGGGTCAAAAAGACGATTGATGTATTGGATAAAGGCATACATGGTTCCGGCCGTTATCCCGATAGAAAGACCACGATAGCCAAAGTAGGCCATCAAGACAGCATAACCTAGAAGTTTCAGCAAACTCATAGCAGGCCGCAAAAATAGGGCATCCAAGGCTACAGAACGGTTGGCGTAGACCAAGTGTTCTTGGTTGATCTCATCAAATTCTGCCTGCAGGCGCTTCTCTTGGTTAAAGGCCTGGATAATCCTGATTCCCTCGATGTTTTCAGCCAGTTTGCTATTGATATCTGATAAGAGACTTCTGGTTTTCTCGATGATTTTCACTGACTTTTTCCGATAGAGATTGACCAAAAGAAAAATCAAGGGTAGAAAGAGCAGGACTAAAGCTGTCAAACGAAAATCCAGAACCAACATGGTATAAAGGGTTGTCAGAAAAATAAAAACTGCTGAGATAAAGCTAGACAAAATCCCCGAAAACATATCACTGATGGTCTCGGTATCATTTGTCAAACGAGAGACGATGGAACCTGCAGGTGTTTTATCAAAATAAGACATGCCTAATTTCTCCATATTGGCAAAGGCATCCCGACGAATATCCCTAACAATACTGTAGGACACCCGTGCAAAGAGAAGATTACCGACATACTGAACCAAAGTTTGTAGGATATAAAGGCCATAGTAGGCCAATAAAACAGTCACAGCGAGTTGGTTGAGATTGCTGAGATACTGGTCAATGAAGTGGGAAGCCACAAGGGGAATGACACTTTTAATGACCGTAGTTGCTAGGAGAAAACTGAGTGCCAAAAAGGTCAGGAGTCCATAGGGCTTGAGATAGGACATCAAGCGCTTCAGTACAGCCCATTGTTCTTTCTTATTCTGCATCTTCTTCTCCTTTCATTTCCAACTGCTGAGACTGGTAGGTTTGGGCATACCAACCATCCAAAGATAGCAAGTCTTCGTGCCTGCCTCGTTCGATAATTTGACCATTTTGCAGGACTAAAATCAAATCTGCATGGACAACTGCACTCAGGCGATGAGCTGTGATAATGGTTGTCTTGTCCTTTCGTGTCTCCTTGAGGTTGTCAATAATGGCATACTCTGTCTTGGCATCCACGGCTGACAAAGAATCATCCAAAATCAAGATATCAGGGTCTAAAATCATAGCCCGACTCATGGCCAGACGCTGCTTTTGACCACCTGAGAGACTGACTCCCTTTTCACCAATTAGCGTATCAAAACCCTGAGGCATGGCTACAATATCTTGGTAAACTTGGGCTAGTTTGGTCGCTTCCTCGACCGCTGAAAGGGGCAAGTTAGGATTGCCAAAGCGGATATTATCTAAAATCGAAGTCGCAAAGAGGAACTGGTCCTGAGGGACATAGCCCATAAGACTGCGAAGGTCTGTTAGACGATAGTCCCGAATATCGTGACCATTTAGATAAATGGCTCCCTTGTCCACATCGTATTCACGTAATAGAAGTTTGATCAAGGATGTTTTCCCAGAGCCTGTCTGCCCTACCAAGCCCAATGTTTGCCCTTTTTCCAAACTAAAGTGAATATCCGTCAATGTTTCATCATCTTCAAAGGCAAAACTATCAATATTGTACTCCAAGCGCCCATTTTCAATACCATCTAAAGGAATCTCAGGGTCTTGTACAGGTGATTTCTGAGACAACAGTTCCTCAATCCGCTGGTAGGAAACCTTCCCTCGCTGAGTGATATTAAAGAGGAAACCAATAGCCATAAGAGGCCAAACCAGCATATCCAAGTAGCTGATAAAGGTGACCAGATTACCAACCGTAATCTGCCCTTCCTGAACCATCAAGGAACCAACCAAAAGCGTTAAAACATAGGATGAACCAACAAACAAGAGAACCATGGGATCAAAGAGACTATCGTATTTCATAGTTTGGAGGTTCTTTTGGAAGGTCAATTCATTGACTGCCTGAAAGGACCTCAACTCGTCTGCCTGATAACCGAAAGACTTGGTCACTTTGATACCTGATACAGACTCCTGCACCTTGTTATTGAGTTCGGAAAAGGCAGCTTGGGATTCGCCAAAAGCCTTGTGAGTCTTTCTGCCTAAACGACTAGTTGCATAAGCCATGAAAGGTAGGGGCAAAATGGCAACCAGAGTCATCTGCCAGGAAATGCTAAAGAGCATGGTCAGCAAAGTCACTAGAGCCGTGATAGAGGCATCCACCGCTGACATGACACCACCACCTGCGAGACGAGTCAAAGCATTGATATCGTTGGTTGCGTGCGCCATCAGGTCCCCCGTCCGATAGGTCTGATAAAAGGCTGGAGACATTTTTGTGAAATGCTCAAACAAGCGAGACCGCATAATCTGCCCCAAACGGTAGGAAGTTCCAAGGATATACATACGCCAAACATAACGCAGATAGTACATCCCAAAAGCCGCAAGAAGCAAATAAAATAAGTCAAGAAGGAGGTCCTGCTGGGTTAATTGTCCCGATGTGATAGCATCAATGACCCGCCCCATGACCATGGGGGGAATGAGATTAAGGACGGAAACCAAGACCAGGGCCACAATTCCGACTAGATAACGGCGTTTTTCTAACTTGAAAAACCACCAAAGTTTTTGAATAATGGACATAAAATCCCTTTCTGATTGCAAATAGAAACCTGAGGCCAAGACCCCAGGTTTTTCTTATTCATAGGTTACGACTGTAACGGCACCCTTGTCATACTCAGCGATAAAGATATTAGCTACATTGTCATGTCCTTGCTTGTTGAGGTTATCAAGCAACCACTCTTCGCTACGACCAATCGATTCCAAAACATCTACTTGGATCACACCGTCAGTCACAACTGGATACTTAGGATTTTCATCTCCCATTTGGACCACGATGAGTTGGCCATTTTGCTCTTGCACAGCTCGTTTAACTTGCTTCATCTGGAAAATTCCTTGGCTACGAAGTTTGAGAGCAACATCTGCCGCAGACAAACCAACTGAACGACAGGCTTCTGGGTCAATTTGCCCATTTTTGATGAGCAGAGTCGGTTTCCCATCAATCAAGCGTTTGACAAAACGAACATTGTTATTGAGCCATTTGAGGGTCAAGACCAAAATCGTCCACATCATCAAAATCACTGCATACTGGAGAATGCTGATAGAACTATTGTAAATCACCCCACCAATGATACCACCGAGAACATAGTTCTGAATTTGGTCTGTAGCAGAGTTAGGTGCTAGGTTCCCCTTTCCTGTCACATTGATAACAAAAACAAGCGAGAAAAGACCCAAGGCCAGTTTGATTAAAATTTCCATGTAGTTGAGTGTCATTTGTTTACCTCCACCAATTCAATAGCGTCTGTTTGATGCAATTCTAATTTCTCTAAAAGATACTTGTCTGGTTGGCTCCCGTTCATGGCACGATAGAAATTTGAACCTACCTTGATAAGTGCTCCATCAGTGGCAGCTGAAGTATTGACATAAACTTCTGATTTATCCACTCCCAAGTCTTTAGAAATGACCTCTATGAAATGAAGGGAAGTTTGAAATTGATTGTTAGAGGCTTGATTGGTCTGGTATTTTGAGATTGTTACCAAAAGCATGGCTACCAAAGTCAAGGCCAAAATCATGACCAATTCACGAAACTTAGTTCCCTTTTTATCACGATAAGCCTTAAAAGCAAAAAATCCTGTGATAGCTAGGAGAACAATCCCAAAGCCAATCATGATGCCATTTTGCTGACTGATTTGGCTAAGTACATAGTCATATGAGTAAAATTTCATTTATTTTCACTCCCTTTCATAAAATCATTCTTCATTATAAACGAAAGAGGGTGATTTTTCAAGCCATACGTTGGGGAAATAGACCTTTTTTTGGTATAATAAAATCTATAATCTGAATGAAAAAGGTAACTTTATGAAACTTATCTCATGGAATATTGATTCCCTTAACGCAGCCCTAACTAGTGACTCAGCTCGAGCGAAATTGTCCCAAGAAGTCTTACAAACTTTGGTCGCTGAAAATGCTGATATCATTGCTATCCAAGAAACCAAGCTTTCTGCCAAAGGGCCTACAAAGAAACACTTAGAAATTTTAGAAGAACTCTTCCCAGGCTACGCAAACACGTGGCGCTCTTCCCAAGAGCCTGCCCGTAAAGGCTATGCTGGAACTATGTTCCTCTATAAGAAAGAACTTACGCCTACTGTCACTTTCCCAGAAATCGGTGCTCCTTCTACAATGGACTTGGAAGGCCGTATCATCACTCTAGAATTTGATGAATTTTTCGTTACCCAAGTTTACACACCAAATGCTGGAGATGGACTCAAACGCTTGGAAGAACGTCAAGTCTGGGATGTCAAATATGCTGAGTATTTAGCGGAGTTGGACAAACAAAAACCAGTCCTTGCAACCGGTGACTACAACGTAGCCCACAATGAAATCGACCTTGCAAATCCTGCTAGCAACCGCCGTTCACCTGGATTTACCGACGAGGAACGTGCTGGATTTACCAACCTTTTGGCAACTGGATTTACGGATACCTTCCGCCACATTCACGGCGATGCTCCAGAACGCTACACTTGGTGGGCACAACGCAGCAAGACTTCTAAAATCAACAATACAGGCTGGAGAATCGACTACTGGCTTACCAGCAACCGCGTGGCTGACAAGGTAACCAAGTCTGACATGATTGACTCGGGTGCGCGTCAAGACCATACGCCGATTGTATTGGAAATTGAACTTTAAGGAGAAAGCTAATGGACTATCAAGCTGTCATTCCTGAATTTGTAGTATCTGACCTCGAAAAGTCACGCCACTTCTACTGCGACTTGCTGGGATTTTCTGTCGAATACGAGCGTCCAGAGGAGAAATTTCTCTTCCTCTCGCTTGAAGACTGCCAACTTATGCTAGAAGAAGGCAGCACAGAAGAATTAGCCCAACTAACCTATCCTTTCGGGCGCGGTGTCAATATTTCCTTTGGTATTGAAGATGTCCCTCAGCTCCACCAAAAACTGCTGGAGGCCAACTATCCTATTTATCGTCCGCTGACAAAAAGAGAATTTCGAGTGGGAGATAGCTTTATTTACCCTCATGAATTTGCGATTTTGGATCCAGATGGTTATTTTCTAAGATTTAGCGAATAGAATAATCGAAGTCTACAATACTATCTAGCCTTGTAGGCTTTTTCGTTCGCTTTTATGATCTATTTGCTAACAAAATATTTGATTTATAAAGCTAATTGGTGTAAAATAAAAACATTGGCAGTAGCCTATTTAAAATTGAATATCATTTTACTTGTTTATGTCGTGAATTGGCACGACGTTTCTACAAGGTGCTGGAACACCTAACAATGAGTATGTCAGCTGAAGGTATGGTTTTGGCCATGCCTATTTTGGGGACTTGCTTAGGGAATTAAGTAGGTCCTTTTTTCTAGCCCTTTTTGAGACGATAAAGGCGATAGAAAAACACAAAAGAGTTTAGACTTTAGGAGGTCTTATGAAATTATTAGAAGAGCGCATCTTCGAGGATGGGCATATCTTGGGGGACAACATCCTCAAGGTGGATTCCTTTTTAACCCACCAAGTTGACTTTAGCTTGATGCGAGAGATTGGTAAGGTATTTGCGGAAAAATTCGCTTCTGCTGGCATTACCAAGGTCGTAACCATTGAAGCGTCAGGTATTGCCCCAGCCGTTTTTACTGCCGAAGCCTTGAATGTTCCCATGATTTTCGCCAAGAAAGCTAAAAACATCACCATGAACGAAGGCATCTTAACTGCAGAAGTCTACTCCTTTACCAAGCAGGTGACCAGCACCGTTTCTATCGCTGGAAAATTCCTCTCACCAGAGGACAAGGTCTTGATTATCGATGATTTCCTTGCTAATGGCCAAGCTGCCAAAGGCTTGATCCAAATCATCGAACAAGCTGGAGCAAAAGTCGAAGCGATTGGTATCGTGATTGAAAAATCTTTCCAGGATGGTCGTAATTTGCTTGAAAAAGCAGGGTATCTAGTCCTATCACTGGCTCGCTTGGATCGTTTTGAAAATGGTCATGTCGTATTTAAGGAGGCAGATCTCTAATGCAACAACAAGAAAAACACTCGCAAGCAGCCGTTCTTGGCTTGCAGCACTTACTAGCAATGTACTCAGGTTCTATCCTGGTTCCTATCATGATTGCGACAGCTCTTGGCTATTCAACTGAGCAGTTGACCTACCTAATCTCCACAGATATCTTCATGTGTGGGGTGGCCACCTTCCTCCAACTCCAACTCAATAAATACTTTGGAATTGGACTACCAGTCGTTCTCGGAGTTGCCTTCCAATCCGTCGCTCCTTTGATTATGATTGGGCAAAGCCACGGTAGCGGTGCTATGTTTGGTGCCCTTATCGCATCAGGGATTTACGTAGTTCTTGTTTCAGGCATCTTCTCAAAAGTGGCCAATCTCTTCCCATCTATCGTAACAGGATCTGTTATTACCACGATTGGTTTAACCTTGATTCCTGTCGCTATTGGAAATATGGGAAATAACGTTCCAGAGCCAACTGGTCAAAGTCTCTTGCTTGCTGCTATTACTGTTCTGATTATCCTCTTGATCAACATCTTTACCAAAGGATTTATCAAGTCTATCTCTATTTTGATTGGTCTGGTTGTTGGAACCGCTATTGCTGCTAGCATGGGCTTGGTGGACTTTTCTCCTGTTACAGCAGCACCACTTGTCCATGTCCCAACTCCACTCTACTTTGGGATGCCAACCTTTGAAATCTCATCTATTGTCATGATGTGTATCATCGCAACGGTGTCTATGGTTGAATCGACTGGTGTTTATCTAGCCTTGTCTGATATCACAAAAGATCCAATCGACAGCACGCGCCTTCGCAATGGTTACCGCGCAGAAGGCTTGGCCGTACTTCTCGGAGGAATCTTTAACACCTTCCCTTACACAGGATTTTCACAAAACGTTGGTTTGGTTAAATTATCAGGTATCAAGACTCGCCTGCCAATCTACTACGCAGCTGGTTTCCTGGTTCTCCTTGGACTCCTTCCTAAGTTTGGCGCCCTTGCCCAAATCATTCCGAGCCCTGTCCTCGGTGGTGCCATGCTGGTGATGTTTGGTTTTGTATCAATTCAAGGGATGCAAATCCTCGCCCGTGTTGACTTTGCTAATAATGAACACAACTTCCTTATTGCAGCTGTATCAATCGCTGCAGGTGTCGGTCTAAATAACAGTAATCTCTTCGTCAGCATGCCAACAGCCTTCCAAATGTTCTTCTCAAACGGAATCGTCGTAGCCAGCCTACTCGCTATTGTCCTCAATGCAGTATTAAATCATAAAAAGAAATAAGAAAAAGAGGTGCGAGCCTCTTTTTTGTTTATCTATATCCTTACCTGTCTGTCTTCTGACCTCTGGCCTGTGACAAACATGGTAAAGGTTGCTTTGCAGACGTTTCTGCCTTCTTGATTGGTGATATCGACATCCACGACACAGGTTGTGCGACCTTGATGGACACATTCTCCTTTAATGGTCAATACATCGTCGAGTTTTCCTGCTTTAAGGTAGTTGATAGAAGACTGGAGCGTCACTCCATCAAGTCCCAGCGAGATAACCACCAAACCACTGATCTGGTCACAGAGCGTGAAAAGATAGCCACCATGAGCATTGCCATAGTAGTTGAGCGACGAGTTCACTACTTTGGTCGTCACCACAACGTGACCATCTCTCATTTGTTCAATTTCGTAATTTTCAAAGGCAGATATAGCGTCAAAATGAAAGTCTTTCATCGTTTCCTCCTGATATTTCAAACGACACTATGATACTACTTTTTATAGGACTGTGCAAGGAGAAAGCACCTAGTCTGGCAAAATTCCAACCTGCTCCACAAAGCGCATAAAGGCTGCCTGTCCTTGTTCTGTCTGCTTGTAGACTCCTGCGTCCTCAAGTACACGCGCAAAGATAGTACCCACAGAGTCCTTGACGATTTCAAGGGCTGTTTCTTTATCCGTTAGGTCTGAATGGTGGGCTCTAAGTTGGTCTGCCCATTCCTGATGATAGTCGGCAACTGCATCACCATCTCCCACGAGATAGCTAGCGACTTGCTCTACTTCTTCTTTCAGACGTGGTGGCAAGATTGCCAAGCCCATGACCTCAATCAAGCCGATATTTTCCTTCTTGATATGTTGAACATCCTTGTTAGGATGATAGATGCCATCAGGATGTTCTGCAGAAGTCTGATTGTCCCGCAAGACCAAGTCCAACTCAAACTGGCCATCACGTTTGCGCGCTATAGGTGTGATGGTGTGATGCGGTGTCCCATCAGTCTCTGCCAAAATCTGCACTGCAGGATCTGAATACTGGCGCCATTCCTGCAAAATCTTATCAGACAAGTTGATCAAATCTTCTTTGGAATCCGAAGTCAAACGCAACACTGACATTGGCCACTTGACAATCCCAGCCTTGACCTGTTCAAAACCAGTAAAAGAGAAAGTCTTTTGCAAGGGAGCCAATTCCATAGGAAAGACGTGACGGCCTCCCTGATAATGATCATGAGTTAGAATAGAGCCCCCAACAATCGGTAGGTCGGCATTAGAGCCAGCAAAATATCCTGGAAACTGCTCTACGATAGCCAGTAGACGCTCAAAACTCTGACGACTAATGGCCATGGGACGATGTTGGCCATCTAAGAAAATACAGTGCTCATTAAAGTAAGCATAGGGCGAATACTGGAACCCCCACTCCTGACCCGCCATTTCAAAGCGGATAATACGGTGGTTGCTACGAGCTGGGTGGTTGACCCGACCATGATAGCCCTCATTCTCTAGACAAAGCTGACACTGAGGATAATTACTAGCTTGCACCAACTTGGCTGCCGCAATCTCTTTGGGATCTTTTTCAGGCTTAGAGAGATTGATGGTAATTTCAAGTTCTCCGTAGTCAGACGGAACCCTGTAGGCAATATTTTTAGCAATGGCCTTGAGTTTGATGTAGTCATTTTTCTGGCTGAGCTGATAGAAGTCTGCTATCGCTTGCTCAGGAGATTGGGCATAGGTTGCCCAGAAATCACGATTAACCTGACTCGGACATGGGGTCACCAAGTCCATCAATTCAGCACCGAGGATTTCACGCGCAGTCTGACTATCTTCAATCGTCTGTAATCGAACGGCTTCCTCAACCAGATGATCCTTGAGGTCAATCAATTGATCCAGATTGGTCTCAACTTCCAAAACACCGTCTCCCACTCGTGCCAAGACACGATTGGTCAGGTAGATTCGATCCATTTCCTCAAATGAACTTTCAGAAATGACATATGTTACAAATTTATCTACTAAGGTCACTATAAAGCCTCCTTTTGACTAGTCAAGGACGCGAGTGCCACCTGCAACTTCAGCGATATAGAAGCTTGGAGCGTATCCAACTACCTCCTCGTAGTGTTTGCCTACAGCTTCCTTAAAGGCCTCAACAGTATCTTTTTGAACCAAGGCAATGGCACAGCCACCAAAACCAGCACCCGTCATGCGAGCACCGAGAACACCTTCTTGATCCCAAGCTGTGTGAACAAGAGTATCCAATTCCAAGCCAGTTACTTCATAATCATGCTCCAAAGAAACGTGAGACGCATTCATCAAGCGACCAAATATTTCCAAATCACCTGCTTGAAGGGCTGCTTGAGCTTTGAGGGTACGTTGGTTTTCAAGAACGGCATGGCGAGCACGTTTCAAACGATTTTCGTCTTTAATTAGATAGCTGTATTGGTCAAAAGCCCATTCGTCCAATTCACCCAAGGTTTGAATGTCCAAAGCCACTTGTAGTTCTTCTACTGCTTTTTCACACTCAGCACGGCGTTCATTATATTTAGAATCCGCCAATTCACGGCGTTTATTGGTGTTCATGATAACAACGACATTGTCCTTCAAATCAAGTGGCACCAAGTCATACTCTAAGGTGTTGGTATCTAGGTAAATAGCACGTTGGTCAGCCCCCATACCGATAGCAAATTGGTCCATAATGCCAGAGTTGACTCCGATAAAGTTATTTTCTGTTTGTTTTCCAATTTTAACCAAATCGAGACGCTCTAATTTTAAATCAAAGAGATGCTCTGCCACGACTCCTGTCAAGAGTTCCAAGGATGCTGAAGAAGACAAGCCAGCACCATTTGGAATATTCCCATAAACATAAAAATCAAAACCTTTGTCAATCACGTGCCCAGCTTCTTGCAAGAAATGAAGAACCCCTTTTGGATAGTTGGTCCAGCTATGCTCTTTTTCAAACTTGAGGTCAGCTAGAGGCACTTCGATAATTCCCTTGTCCTCAAAGTTGGCTGAGTAGAAACGCAAGACTTGGTCGTCACGCTTACGAGCTGCACCGTAAGTTCCTAAGGAAATCGCAGCAGGAAAAACGTGACCGCCATTATAGTCCGTGTGTTCACCAATCAAGTTAATACGGCCTGGTGAAAAGAAAGTTTGGTCTGCTTCTTGACCAAAAACAGCAAGAAAGTCTTTGCGAAGCGCTTCAGCAGTAAGATGTTGTGTCATATGATTTCTCCTTTTACTGTCCGTTAAGTCACCTTAACGTGTAATCGTTTTCTTCTATTGTATCCAAGGGATTTCCCAAGGTCAATCCTTTTTACTAAATTTTTACTAAACTATCAGTAAAAGACAGAAAAATATGATATACTAACTTAAAAGAAGGAGGTTTTATGGCTACCTTAAAAGACATTGCACAGCTAGCCTCTGTCTCTATCGCGACCGTATCCCGTGTCCTCAATCGCGACCAGAGTCTATCTGTTACAGAAGAAACCAGACACCGTATTTTAACCGTTGCTGAAGAGCTGGGCTACACTAAGCACCTCAAGACAGGCGAGTCCCACAAACCCAAGCAAAAGATTGCCATTATCCAATGGGTCAGCGAACAAGGGGAGCTGGACGACCTCTACTACTACCAAATTCGCCTAGGCATCGAAAAAAGAGCCCAAGAGTTGGACTATGATATCTTGCGCTATTTTAATGACCATCCTTTTACCCTAAGCGAGGAAGTGATTGGGATTCTCTGCATCGGAAAATTTAGTCGAGCTCAGATTTCTGCCTTTGAAGAATACCAAAAGCCTCTTGTATTTTTAGACAGCGATACACTTTCCCTGGGACATACCTGCATTATCACGGACTTTTACACTGCCATGAAACAAGTTGTCGATTATTTTCTCAGCCAAGGTTTGGACCGTATCGGGATTCTAACAGGCCTTGAAGAAACAACCGACCAAGAAGAAATCATTGAGGATAAGCGACTGGAAAATTTCAGAAACTACAGTCAAGCAAAGGGAATCTATCATGATGAACTGGTCTTTCAAGGAAGCTTTACCGCCCAGTCTGGCTATGACTTGATGAAGGAGGCCATTCAGAACTTAGGAGACCAACTGCCACCAGCATTTTTTGCTGCTAGTGATAGTTTAGCCATCGGTGCCCTCCGTGCCCTCCAAGAAGCTGGAATCAGCCTGCCAGACCGCGTCAGTCTTATTTCCTTTAACGATACTAGCCTGACCAAGCAAGTCTATCCTCCCCTCTCCAGCATCACCGTCTATACCGAAGAAATGGGCAGAGCAGGCATGGATATTCTTAATAAAGAAGTACTCCACGGTCGCAAAATCCCTAGCCTAACCATGTTGGGAACCAGACTGACTCTGAGAGAAAGTACAAGGAATGAATAGGATAACAAAACGACCTCTAGCGAGGTCGCTTTTCTAATGATGATGCCCATGCTTCTGCTCTAATTCTCTCACCCTCCGCTTATGTTGCGCATGATTGCTTTGACTGGTGTCCACTTCGATAGTAATATTCTGCACACCTCTTTCTTCTAAGAGCTGACGTACTTGATTCTTTGTTTCCGTCATCTCCTCCCAATCCTCTAAACAGATATGGATAATAGCATTATTTTCTAGACCATCCATGGACCAAATGCTAAGTTGATTGACACTTTTGACATTGGTCAGAGCCTCCAAATCCTTCTCCAAATCACCTGTCTCTAGTCCTTCTGGCACAGCATCCAGGAAAATCTTGAGTGCGCTCCAAAATCGAGGAATAGCTTTTGTTAGAATGAAGATGGAAATGACAAGCGATAAGAGCGGATCAAGGATATACCAATCTGTAAATCGGAGGATAATCGCCATTAGAATGACAGCCAACCAACCTAGAGTATCTTCCAAAAAGTGCAGGCTCAGAATTGACTCGTTCTTTGTCTTTCCCTTACGAACTACTAGACTAGCTAGCACATTGATACTGACTGCAATGATTCCTAGCCAGAGGACGCCTTCGTCATTAACGGGCTGTGGATTCAAAAGTTTAGTTATATTTTCCAAGATCACTAGAATGGATCCTGTGATAAGAATCACAGCAGTCACTAGGGCCCCTAAAAGACTAAATCGCTTGTAACCCAAGGTGTATTGCCTATCTTCTTCTCTATTTGAGATTGTTTCTAAAAAGGCCGATATGCCGATTGCTATAGCATCTCCCAAGTCATGGATAGAATCAGCAAGAACTGCACTCGAACCAAAGATTCCTCCTGCGATAAACTCAACAATCGCATAGCTTAAATTTAAGAAAAAAGCTAACCAGATAGATGTTTTAGAACTCATTTCTCTCCCTCCTTTGGTATAATGGGTATATACATACTTCTTTCATTTGTATTATCTAATAAAATTCAAAGAAAGGATAGAAGCAAACTGTCAGCCATGTTCAGTTCTGAACAGTTTGTCTCAAGTGTCTACATGCCAAAAAGAGACCGTCGAGTCAGCAAGACGAAAAAAGCCATCTATCAAGCTTTTTTACAACTTTTGAACGACAAAGGCTATGATGCCACTACTGTTCAGGATATCATTGACCTAGCAGATGTTGGGCGTTCTACTTTTTACTGTCACTATGAAAGCAAGGAACTCCTTTTAGATGAGCTCTGTCGCTACCTCTTTCATCATCTCTTTGAAAGGGAAGGACACTTTACTACCGAGGACTACCTCGCACATATCTTTTTACATTTTCAGAAAAACCAGGACCATGTTACCAGTCTGCTATTTTCCAAAAATGACTACTTCCTCCGTCAACTCCATAAAGAGCTAGAACACCATGTCTATCCCATGTTGGCTGATGAGTTAAAAGAAGCCCACACTAATCTGCCTACTTCTTACCTCCAACACTTGGTCGTGTCCAACTTTATCGAGACATTGACCTGGTGGCTCAAAAAAGGACAAGACTTTACATACCAGGAAGTTGTCCAGTTTTATCTAGACCTTCTCATTCCTAAAAATTGAATACAGAGTAGAGCTCAGTTGCCTTATTTCTAGGCTACTGAGTTTTTATCTTTTCAACAATCAAAAAAGCCCAGACAACATTGTCTGAGCAGTTTTCTATATGGTCGTTTAACAAAGTTGAGTTTGACATTTTCAAACTATTTCTTCAACAAACCTTGTTCTTGTAGAAACTCTTTGGCTACTTGTTCTGCTGACTTGCCTTCAACACCGACTTGATAGTTAAGCTGGCTCATCTGGCTTTCAGTAATTTTACCAGCCAATTTATTGAGAACTGTTTCCAACTCTGGATGTTTCTTGAGAAGAGCTTCTTTCATCAGTGGAGCTCCTTGATAAGGTGGGAAGAGTTGCTTGTCATCTTCCAAGACCTGCAAATCATAACGCGCCAATTCCGCATCAGTCGAATAGGCGTCCGTGATTTGAATATCACCTGACTGAATAGCCTGATAGCGAAGGGCTGGTTCCATCGTAGCTACATTGAGATTGAGACCATACATTGATTGTAAGCCCTTATTGCCATCTTCACGGTCATTAAATTCGAGAGTAAAGCCAGCTTTCAACTGTCCTTCTACTTTTTTCAAGTCCGAAATGGTCTTCAAGCCATATTCTTGAGCAATCTTTTTCGGAACAGCCACAGCGTAGGTATTTTGATAAGACATAGGTTTGAGATAGGCTAGACGATCCTGTTTGGCAATACCATCACGCGCTACCTGATAAACCTGCTCTGGCTCATGACTCACTTTAGGTGATGGCTGAAGCAAGCTTTCAGTCACCGTACCTGTAAATTCAGGATAAATATCAATATCACCTTTTTTCAGAGCTTCATAGAGAAAGCTTGTTTTCCCAAAATTTGGTTTAACAGTCGCAGTCATGCTGGTATTTTCTTCAATAAGGAGTTTATACATATTGGCCAAAATTTCTGGTTCCGGTCCCAATTTTCCAGCAATAACCAAATTTTCCTTCTCTTTTTGAGCCAAGAGGGCTGGACTATAAGACAAACCAAGCAATATTGTCACCAAGGCAAAACCAGAAAAAATCGTCCGTAATTTTGCCTTTTCCATCACTTTTAGTAGGAAGTTAAAGGCAATGGCAAGCACTGCAGAAGAAAGGGCCCCAATCAAAATCAGACTGGCATTATTACGGTCAATTCCCAAAAGGATAAAGGAACCCAGTCCCCCTGCACCAATCAAGGCAGCCAAGGTTGCCGTACCGATAATCAAGACGGCCGCTGTGCGAATCCCAGACATCATAACAGGCATAGCAAGTGGAATTTCAAACTTCTTGAGACGCTCCCACCTGGTCATCCCAAAGGCAATCCCAGCCTCTTGTAGACTTGGATCAATTCCCTTGAGTCCAGTGATGGTATTTTGTAAAATCGGAAAGATCGCATAAATCACTAACGCTGTCAAAGCCGGCAAGGTTCCAATTCCCATCAAGGGGATAAAGAGTCCCAACAAGGCCAGAGACGGGATGGTCTGGAAAATCCCTGCAATCTGTAAGACCCAATCCGCCAACTTCTCATGATAGCGAAGATAAACAGCCAAAGGAATCGCGATAAAAATAGCTAGTAACAGGGTCAAAAGTGACAACTGCAAATGTTGAGATAGAGCTGTCAACCAATCACTAAAACGATCCTGAAAAGTTGCAATTAAATTAGTCATGAACACTACCTCCAAACAAGTCTGCTACAAAGTCTGTTGCAGGCGCTTTTAAAATCGTCTCAGGATTCGCCACCTGACGAATCTCTCCATCCTGCAAGACAGCAATACGGTCCGCCAATTTCAAAGCTTCATCCGTATCATGGGTCACAAAAATCGTTGTCATCCCAAACTCTTTATGCAATTCCTTAGTCAAAACCTGCAACTGTTTCCTCGAAATTGCATCCAAGGCTGAAAAAGGCTCATCCATGAGGAGAATCTTAGGCTGACCAATCATAGCACGAACAATACCGACCCGTTGCTGTTCTCCACCAGATAATTCACTAGGCAAACGATGCCCATACTCGGCTCCTGGTAAACCAACCTTAGCCAAAAGCTCTTCAGTTTTCTGAGCAATTTCTTCCTTAGTCCATCCCTTCATCTCAGGAATCAGGGCAATATTTTCCGCGACCGTTAGATTAGGAAATAGAGCAATAGCCTGTAAAACATAACCAGTAGAAAGACGAAGTTCACGCTCATCATAATCTTTGATGCGCTTGCCATCCATATAAATATTTCCATCAGTTGGTTCCAAGAGGCGATTGACCATCTTAATCATGGTTGTCTTACCTGAGCCAGATGGACCAACTAAAACCATAAACTCCCCATTCTCAATCCGTAAATTTACATCTCTTAAGACATCTTTTTCTGTGTAGCGTAGCGCCACATTTTTGTATTCAATCATTCTGTATCCTCAATTTAAAACTTCCCTCTATTGGTCAAGTCTTCTACCTTAGGCATGACTTCCTTATTATCCCAATGTTCCACAATTTTCCCGTTTTCTAGACGGAAGATATCGTACTGGGCATAGGCAACTCCATCAATCTGAGTCTGACCATAGCTAACCACATAGTTCCCTTGTCCTAAGAGTTGGAAAACAAAGTCGAAAGTGGCCTTTACTTATAAACAGCTAATTTGCTCTATTTTAAACCTCATTTTCCTTCTCTTTCAGATTTGCCAAAATCCTTTCTTGAAAGGCTTCAAACTGACGAATTTCTTCCTCTGAAAATCCTTTGTAAAAGATCGTATCCAATTTCTGACTGATACGATGCCCCACTTCTTTCTGTGACTGCCCCAACTCTGTTAAAACTAAATACTTCTTACGCTTATCTTCTCCACATGGACTAATAGCTACAAGATTTTGTTCCTCTAGTTTTTTAATCATCGTCGTCAGTGTATTGTTAGCAAGCCCAGTTTCCAGAGCAATATCTGTCGCAGTTGCGCAGCCGGTTTCACTATTCCATAAAACCGCTAAAATCTTGCCCTGCTCACTCCGATAAAGAGCTTCAGGGTCTTGGCTCAGTAACTTTTGAAAAATCCGCCCATTCAACAAACGAATATGATGGGCTAGCAAATGACTATCCTTCATAACACCTCCAATTTATTTCGATATCGAAAAGAATAAAACAATTGTAACACTCATCGTTCTAACTGTCAACTATTTCGATTTGGAAATAATTTTTCCCAGTAAAAAAATCTCCTACCCAAGATAGAAGATTTTAATCTTATAAACTTAATCCGTCATGTCCGATACCAAAGTTCGATGCTCCAACGGAATACTGCACATAACTAGTAAGAAAATGAAACCTGACTGAATCCAGAAGAGGGCCAAGTCAAAAATTCCATGTACAGCAACCACTGTAAGGAAAGACAGATAAAGACCGATAATCGGACGTTTCCCCGACTCCTGACTCATATCCATCATCAATCGAACAGGAGCAACAGAAGACAAAACTAATAAAATAGTCCCCACAATTCCGTAACTCAGAATCGTATCGATATATAGACTGTGAGCATGTTCATGATAAGGAGCATTTATCCGAGGATAAGAGTGCATATAGGTCAATGGCCCTTCACCCCAGAAAGGATTTTGCTTAAATAAGGCCATCCCAGCATCCCAGATAGAAATGCGTTCTTCCATAGAAGAGTCTAAAGTCCCCATCCGAACTCCCAAGTCACTGGAAAAGAGGAAACTCAAGCCAATCGCAAAGACCCCTATACTAAGCCAAAAGGCCTTCCAGTTTTTAATGGTTGTAAAGAGATAAATAATGGCTCCAGCGATAATAGCAGGAAAGGCAGTTCGATTTTGCGTAAAGTTCAAACCAAAGAGATTCACAAAGCCTGCAAACACACAGAATACTTTCAACCAATTCAACTTGGTTGTTGTAAACAAATAGAAGGCAATCATGATACAGAAACAACAAATAATTCCATAATAATTAGGATTAAAGAAGGTCACTTCTGCACGATTTTGATGCCACACCTGCATATTGGGTGAAAGAAAAGCATAGTTAAATTTCTTTACAATTTGGAAATGTTCTAAACTCGCAAAAGCAGCTGACAAGACGCTACCAAACAAGACGAGCTGCAAAATCAAGCGAAAGAATTTATGTGATAAAATCGACTGATAGTGCAAAAAGAAAATAGTAAAAAGAAAAATTCCTACCGAAGCCACAACTCCCATCCAATTTTGTGCAAAAACGGATATAACAGTACTATAGCCAAGAAAAAGAAGCAGCATCGGATGCTCCCCCATTTTCTGAAGAATATTTTTCATGTCTCCTGTAAAAATCAAACTGATAATATATAAACAGAATACAACTACAAAAAGATAAAAGGGTAAAAAGATACTCAGGATAATTCCCAATAAAATCAGCTCTTTACTAGACAACCCTTTCAGCTTTTCAATAAAGCCTATTGATTTCAAAATGAATCCTTTCTCTCCAAATCAACTGATTCAGATAATAGTAAGCTACCCTTTATTGTACCACTTTTTTAGCAATTTGAAAACAAAGGAAACGTTTACTAGGTAAAAAAGGGAGCAAAAATACTGATATTTCAAAACTCAAACTTAATGACTACATTTACTATAAGAAAATCATACCGTAAAGACTAGGTATATGTTAAAATAGTAGTAATTAAGCAACTAGCCAAACTAGATTCAAATCACATACTACTCCTAAAGAAAGGAAACACTATGAAATCTTACCAAGCCGTCTACCAAATTCTAGCTAAAGAAATCGACTATGTCAGCGGAGAAAAAATCGCAGAAGAACTATCCCTAACCCGAACATCAATTTGGAAAGCCATCAAGCGTCTAGAACAAGAAGGCATTGAAATTGATAGTATCAAAAACAAAGGCTATAAACTGGTGAATGGAGACCTTATTCTTCCAGAACTTCTAGAACAAAATCTTCCAATTAAAATCAGTTTTAAACCCGAAACAAGATCAACACAACTCGATGCAAAAGAAGCAATTGATTTAGGAAATAAAGCAAACACTCTCTATCTAGCTTCCTATCAAACAGCAGGGCGAGGCCGTTTTCAACGTTCTTTCTACTCACCCCAAGGTGGCATTTATATGACACTCCATCTTAAACCCAATCTCCCCTATGACCAATTACCATCCTACACACTACTTGTAGCAGGAGCTATCTACAAATCCATTAAAAACCTAACTTTAATTGATGTCGACATAAAATGGGTCAATGATATCTACCTAAACAATCATAAAATTGGAGGGATTCTTACTGAGGCGATGACCTCTGTAGAAACTGGGTTAGTCACAGATATCATTATTGGAGTAGGAATTAACTTTACTATTAAAGACTTCCCTAAGGAATTAAAAGAAAAAGCTGCCAGTTTATTTAAAACACCAGCACCTATTACCAGAAATGAATTAATCATAGAAATCTGGCGCACTTTCTTCGAAACACCAGCAGAAGAACTATTATACCTATACAAAAAACAGTCATTCGTTCTAGGCAAAGAAGTTACTTTCACACTAGATCAAAAAGACTACAAGGGACTGGCTAAAGACATCTCTGAAACTGGAAAACTTCTAGTTCGATGTGATAACGGAAAAGAAATCTGGCTAAATAGCGGAGAAATTTCACTCAAGAGTTGGAAGTAGTAATCCATAAAATCGATAATATATAAAACATTTAGCTTTCCTTCGATCCACTACAGTTGACAAAGAGCCAAAAAACTTCAGATAAGTAATCTAATTAAGTTTTACAAATCTGAAGTTTTAATTCTACTATTCTTAAAAATATAAAAAAAGAGGGTTATAAACCCTCATAAAAACGGAGAATAAGGGATTCGAACCCTTGCGCCAGTTACCCGACCTAACGATTTAGCAAACCGTCCTCTTCAGCCTCTTGAGTAATTCTCCTATTAATGGGCACGAGTGGACTCGAACCACCGACCTCACGCTTATCAGGCGTGCGCTCTAACCACCTGAGCTACGCGCCCAAGTTAAAACTTGGTAATGTAATTTGAACAAAGTTCAAAGCGGGTGACGAGAATCGAACTCGCGACAACAGCTTGGAAGGCTGTAGTTTTACCACTAAACTACACCCGCATACATACTATTAATACAAATGGCGCGAGACGGAATCGAACCGCCGACACATGGAGCTTCAATCCATTGCTCTACCAACTGAGCTACCGAGCCTTATTGCGGGAGCAGGATTTGAACCTACGACCTTCGGGTTATGAGCCCGACGAGCTACCGAGCTGCTCCATCCCGCGTTAATACAAAAGGAGGATGTGGGATTCGAACCCACGCACGCTTTTACACGCCTGACGGTTTTCAAGACCGTTCCCTTCAGCCGGACTTGGGTAATCCTCCATACTATTCAAATGGACCTTGTAGGACTTGAACCTACGACCACTCGGTTATGAGCCGAGAGCTCTAACCAGCTGAGCTAAAGGTCCAACAAGATCATTATAGCGGCGAAGGGGATCGAACCCCCGACCTCCCGGGTATGAACCGGACGCTCTAGCCAGCTGAGCTACACCGCCATGTATCGGGAAGACAGGATTCGAACCTGCGACACCTTGGTCCCAAACCAAGTACTCTACCAAGCTGAGCTACTTCCCGAGTTAAATAGAAAAATGCACCCTAGAGGAGTCGAACCTCTAACCGCCTGATTCGTAGTCAGGTACTCTATCCAGTTGAGCTAAGGGTGCTCATTAGTTTATGCCGAGGACCGGAATCGAACCGGTACGATCGTTACCAATCGCAGGATTTTAAGTCCTGTGCGTCTGCCAGTTCCGCCACCCCGGCCTCTCTAAGCGAACGACGGGATTCGAACCCGCGACCCCCACCTTGGCAAGGTGGTGTTCTACCACTGAACTACGTTCGCACTGTTTTCTTCTATCTAAAAATGCCGGCTACATGACTTGAACACGCGACCCTCTGATTACAAATCAGATGCTCTACCAACTGAGCTAAGCCGGCTCATTTATTATATCTTAATGCGGGTTAAGGGACTTGAACCCCCACGCCGTTAAGCGCCAGATCCTAAATCTGGTGCGTCTGCCAATTCCGCCAAACCCGCATATATGACCCGTACTGGGCTCGAACCAGTGACCCATTGATTAAAAGTCAATTGCTCTACCAACTGAGCTAACGAGTCTAAAATAACTTGCGTTACCTTAAACGGTCCCGACGGGAATCGAACCCGCGATCTTCGCCGTGACAGGGCGACGTGATAACCGCTACACTACGGGACCTTTGGGAGTTAACGGGATCGAACCGCTGACCCTCTGCTTGTAAGGCAGATGCTCTCCCAGCTGAGCTAAACTCCCTAGAGCTAAGCGACTTCCATATCTCACAGGGGGCAACCCCCAACTACTTCCGGCGTTCTAGGGCTTAACTTCTGTGTTCGGCATGGGTACAGGTGTAT